>SUWE01000068.1 GCA_015061615.1 Lentisphaerota bacterium | reverse complement strand
CCAATCGTGAAACAGGTCGCCGATGCACTGGATTATGCGCATGAAATGAAGATAATCCACCGTGATATCAAGCCCGGTAATATCATGATAGACCAGTTCGGCAAGATCAAGGTTCTTGACTTCGGACTTGCGGCGCAGATCCATACAAGCATGACCCGTGTCAGTATGGCATATTACGGAACAAGCGGTACCGGTCCCTACATGGCGCCAGAACAGTGGCGCGGCAGAGCGCAGGGAGCTGCCGCAGACCAATATGCCCTTGCGGTTATGGCTTATGAAATGCTTACCGGACATACTCCTTTTGAAAGCTCCGATGCCGCAGTGTTGAGAGAAGCGGTATTAAATGATATCCCTCAGGAAATTGCAGATATTCCTAAAACTGCACAAGATGCTGTAAAGCGTGCAATGAGCAAAGAACCGGCTGAACGTTTTGAAAACTGTTCCGACTTTGCCGCCGCTCTGGGTGGAAAGAAGATCAAAGCCGCAAAAATTCAGAAAAAAGGCGGTTCAGGCAAATGGATAGCTGCTGTCATTCTTCTTGCTGTATTGGGCGCGGGAGGTGCCGGATATTATTTCTTTAATAAACAGCAAAAAGAAGAACAAGCCCGCCTTGTCGAAGCCCGGCGAATTGCCGCCGCACAGGCGGAAAAAGAGCGTTTGGCGAAACTTGCCGCCGAACAGGCGGAAAAAGAGCGTCAGGCGAAACTTGCCGCCGCACAGGCGGAAAAAGAGCGTCAGGCGAAACTTACAGAAGAACAACTTGACAGTGAAAATTCTGCGTTGAAAGTTGAATTGACGGAGAAATTCGCTGAAATTGACCGGAAAAATTATGATACTGCGCAGACTTTCGGAGAAAAAACAAGAGAAATGAAAACAGCTTTTGCCGTGGCGCAAGAGGCAAAATTGTTGAGTACAGCTAACAGGGAATACAAAAAAGCCCAAAAACTTGCGGATTGGATTTTGACTAACGGTGAACTTCGTGAAGAAGCGAAAAAATTGAAACTTCAGGCTGAAAACAATAAAGGTGCCGCAGAGAAATATGAACCGCAGACTTATGCGAAAGAATTGTACAGCTCTGCCGGCAATACTTATAATCAGGCAATAAAACTTTATAATGAAATAAAATTTGCAGAAGCCAAAACACTTTTTGCAGAATCAGCCAAAGGATTCAAGAAAGCAGAAAATACGGCTTTTGACAATAAACTTCAATGTTTGAAAGATAAAGCAAAAGAGTATGAAAAAGAATCCAAATGGGATAAATTGAAGGACTTGGCAGAAGAAATCCGTCCATTGAACAGCGCACTTGCCAAACAATTTACCACCACTGCCGAGAATGAATTGAACAAAATTGCGGTGGAAAAGGAACTTTCAGCAGCGCGGAAGGCGAAAGAAACAGGCAACTGGCAGAGCGTTTGTGATCATGCCGTTGCGGCATTGAAAATCGACAGCAGCAACTCCGAAGCGCAGAGTTTGAAGCAGGAGGCGGAAAATAATCTGAAACCTAAGCTTGAAATTATCGCTACTGTTGACGGAAAACAAGTTCCGGCAAAGGTAAAATTCGGCAATAAAACTCTGAAAACTTTTAATAAAACCATAAGCGGATTTACCGAAAACAGAAATTATAAAGGCAGTCTGACCTATAAAAATGGTGAAGTTGAGTATGCGGGAGAAGTTAAATTCACCTGCGATTGGCGGGGACTGAAAACGTTGACGGTTGCGCTGAAGAAACAGGAGACCGAGGAGAAAAATAACAAAAGCTTATTTCCTGTTTATGGATGTATAATTGGTGAAACCACCAGATATCAATTGTCGCAGATGGGGAAAAGAGGATCAGACTCTAATTCTGACAAATACGTTATAATAAATGGGGTTAACTTTTGGTATCATAACGAACCTTATTTTAATAATATGTATCTGGTGCATTATAATAAATGGCCTGAAAAATGGACAAATGAATGTGGATTTAAGCCATCTCTTTCTTTTGATGAATGGTTTGATTTGCTGCAAAAGCAAGATTATAGGGTAGAAATTACGAAATACCCTTCACAGAAAATGTATCGTGGAAAAAAATGTTTCAGTGCAAAAATTACAGCAAAAAGCAGCACTATTCATAAATATAAGTATAAAATTAGATTAGATTTTGATTATAAGGTCGGGAATAGAAGTACAAGGGGAACTCTTTACAGCATAACGATTAATTATTTGGCAGAATAACTCTATGTGGAAATTCACATTGGGTGATATGAAAAATTTTTATATTTCATAATATAAGCGGCAATGCGTTGGCATCTGGATAATTAGACAGGTGCAGATTCAACAATTGTTTTATGGGTAAATCTTGGGAATGCTGTGAATGCTGAACGCGGCACACCAAATCAGTCCGACTTGTCCGACTTGTCCGACTTGTCTGACAATGTGCCGCACCATAACGACAGTGCGCCACAGCGGGTATCAAGACCGTTGCAGGTTCGCAAGCCGCAATGGTTCAGTTTGCAAACGCGGCACACCAAATCAGTCCGACTTGTCCGACCAGTCCGACTTGTCCGACAAAGTGCCGCCCCCTAAAGCTTGCAAGCCACAGATGGTATCAAGACCGTTGTTGGTTCGCAAGCCACATGGGTTCAGTTTGCAAACGCGGCACACCAAATCAGTCCGACTTGTCCGACAAAGTGCCGCCCCATAACGACAGTGCGCCACAGCGGGTATCAAGACCGTTGTTGGTTCGCAAGCCACATGGGTTCAGTTTGCAAACGCGGCACACCAAATCAGTCCGACTTGTCCGACCAGTCCGACTTGTCCGACAAAGTGCCGCCCCCTAAAGCCTGCAAGCCACAGATGGTATCAAGAGCGTTGCGGACTGCGCGCTCGGCGGCAACCGCCTCGCACCCGTGGCGAAACACGCCGCTGTAACGCTCAAGGCAAATAGCATTCCGACCGTTGCAGGTTAGCAAGCCGTTGGGGTTCGTTTATAGAAAATAATATAACTATTTTCACGCATTATCTGAAATCTTGCTTGAATTATTTGCAAGGTGATTCTATATTTTTCTGTTGTCAATCATAACATGAGGTATCAAAATGAAAAATTTTATTGTGAAAAGTGCTGTTTTTTGCGCCGTGATCCTGTCGTTTTTTGTACTCCGCGCGGCGGAAGTTCCGTCAAAATTCAAGGAGTTTGAAAGTGTGACCGTTCAGGCGAAGGATTTCAAACGGATAAGCGCGTTTGCCAAACTCGGTTTGGAATCTGTCGATGATCCCGATGCCGCAGGTGGTAAAGCCATCGCACTGAAAAAGCATCCCAAAGGTAAAGATCTGCACAGTGCAAAGGATTTCAAATTCGGCGTTTACTGCGAAACGACCAAAAAAACTCTTGCTTCGCGTATTATTCCCAAAAGCGCTTTGCCGCAGGATGAAAAATACCACTTTTACCGTATCGGCAAAATCACTGCCAGTAAGAGCATGACCGTTTTTGCCCACAATTCATGGGCAATGCAACAGAAATTCACCCGGTTCGGCAGCAGTGCTGATGCACGGGAAAATATCCTTGAAGTTTACCTTTCTATCAAATTCACCGGCAGTGCCTATGTGAAAAATTCCGCAAAGGAAAACGGAGTTTTCATCGACCGGATCGTCTTTGTCAAAAGCGCGATGCCGACCCGCAAAGCCGCTGACAGCCCTCTTCCTGAGGAGTTGCAGGGCAGGGAGATCGTTGAACTTTGTGCAACGGATTTCACCCATGTGAAAAAATATGCCTCCAAAGGTTTGAAAATCGTCAACGACCCTGAATCCTGCTGCGGCAAAGCGATGACTCTCGGCAGCGGAGCATCTCACAAAGCCGCCTTCCAGATCGGGGTTTACTCCAACAAGAGCAAAAAACGCCTCGCTTTCAAACCGTTTACTGCCGGAAACGCGGCAAAAGATGAGAAGTATCACCTGATTTCCGTCGGCAAAGTCACCCTCGAAGCTGATGTTATGGTCTGGGCGCACCGTTCATGGCTGATGCAGCAGAGATTGAACCGCTTTGTTGCCGCTGATCCGGTGAAAAACTCCGGAGAACTCTTTGTTTCCGTGAAACTTACCGGTCCGGCATACGTTCAGGGTTCCAGTTCTGCCGATGCCGTTTATATCGACCGTATAATCTTTGCAAGATAAGTCCGATGACAAAAACAAACAAGCCGGCTTGTGTTGAACAAGCCGGCTTGCTTATTTTCTGATTCTCAGTTACCCATCGGGGAAACGATGAGTCCGTCACCGTAAACGGCGCTTTCCAGAGAGACACCGAAGAAGGTGTTGTAATAGGTGTACTTACTGTTGGCACCGGATTTCGGGGTGCGGAGCGATCCGCAACCGGTGATCGCGCAGACCATCAGCGCCGCAACAGCCGCAAAAAGAAGTTTTTTCATTTTTGCTCACCAATACATTAACGAAGGATCAGACCGTCACCGTAAACGGCGCTTTCCAGAGAGATACCGAAGAAGGTGTTGTAATAGGTGTACTTACTGTTGGCACCGGATTTCGGGGTGCGGGAAGACATGCAACCGGTGATCGCACAGACCATCAGAGCAGCGACAGCAACGAAGAGAAGTTTTTTCATTTTTCTTTCTCCTTAACAGATGATTTTTTTCCGGGGGACATCCTCGTGATATTCCCCTTATGAAGTATAACTTAGCACTGTTTTTTCAAAAATCAAGTGTTTTTCAGGAATTTTTCAAATTTTCATGTGCAAAATCATTTGCGGACAAATCTCTGCATCTCTCTTTCCGTTTCCCGTTTGCGCAGGGTTTCGCGCTGGTCGGCATGGGTTTTGCCCTGACAATAGGCAATTTCCACTTTCACCAGACCGTTGGTCAGGTAGAATTTCAGCGGAATGATCGTACCACCTTTGGTGTTCACCCATTGCGCCAGTTTCAAAATCTCTTTTTTGTGCAGCAGCAGACGGCGGGTCTGCTTGGTGTTGTGATTGAAACGGTTGCCGAAATCATACCCGGCAATGTGGACATTGTAGAGCAATGCCTGATTGTTTTCGATTTTCACAAACCCTTCCTGCAACTGTATCGCACGGGCGCGGCAGCTTTTTACTTCGGTGCCGACAAGCTGGATACCCGCCTCAAAGCGCTCCAGAACATTGTAGTCGTGGAACGCTTTGCGATTGGTCGCAAGTACCGGGTCTTTCGGGTCTTTTCTCGGCATGATAAATTATTCCCCCTGCAGGAAATTTTTTGCTCTCTGAGCAAACTCCTGCTGGCGTTTGTTGTTCTTTTCAGTCAGGGAATCATTGAATTTTTTCAGCAGTTCAAGCTGTTCGGCTGAAAGATTTGACGGAGTTTCCACAATGATCCTGATATGCAGATCACCTCTGCCGCCGCCGCGCAGTGAGGGCGCACCCTTGCCTTTGAGGCGGAGAACGGTATCACTCTGCGTTCCCGCAGGGACACGGATCTTTGTTTTGCCGGAAATCGTCGGAACTTCCACCTCACCGCCCGCCGCCGCTACGGCAAACGGGATCGGCACTTCGCACAGAAGATCGTTTTCTTCGCGTTCAAAGACATTGCTCTGACGGACACGGATTATTACATAAAGATCTCCGGCAGGGCCGCCTCGCAGACCGGCATTGCCTTTGCCGGAAATGCGTATCTGCGAATTGGTATCCACGCCCGCAGGAATATGGAACTGAAGCGGCGCGGTATTTTTCACTCTGCTCTGACCGTGACACTTCGGACACGGCTTTTCGATGATCTGTCCGGTTCCGGAGCATGACGGACAGGGCTGACGGACACTGAAAAATCCCTGGGAAATATTCAGTGAACCGCTGCCGCCGCAACGGGTGCATTTCTTTTTGCCGGTTCCCGGGGCGCTGCCGGAGCCGTGGCACTCTTCGCAATTTTCATAGCGGGAAACGTTGATCTTTTTATCGACGCCGTACATCGCATCTTCAAAGTCGATTTCCAGCGCGTAACGGAGGTCTTCGCCCTGCTGCGGAGCATTGGGGTCCTGCCGTCTGCCGCCGCCGAAAAGGTCTTCAAAGCCGCCGAAGCCGCCGCCGAAACCGCCGCCGCCGAAGAACTGGCTGAAGATATCCTGTGCGTTGAATCCGCCGGCATTGGCTCCGCCGCCGCTTCTGGTGTACGCATCGTGACCGAACTGGTCGTACTGGGCGCGTTTGTCGGGATTGCTCAAAGTCTCATACGCGGCGGAGACCTCTTTGAACTTTTCTTCCGCCTCTTTGTCACCCGGATTTTTGTCCGGATGGTACTTGATCGCCAGTTTGCGGTACGCTTTTTTTATCTCATCGGCAGAAGCGGATTTGCTCACGCCGAGTGTTTCGTAATAGTCTGCCATGGTGGATCACTCCTTATCTGCCGGATCATTTTCTGCCGGATCATTTTCTGCCGGAACGTCGGGACCGGAGGAGACCATCACCCGTGCCGGACGGAGAAGTTTTTCACCGATCTTGTATCCGCAGTTCCACTCTTTTGTAACCACACCTTCCGGAACGGTTTCCGAAGGTTCTCTGCCGACGGCATCGTGCAGATCGGGGTCGAATTTTTCACCGATGGCGGAAAATTTCCGCACGCTCATCTCTTCCAGCGCCTTGTCGAACTGGGCGATTATCATCATCAAACCCTGCTTGATCGCATCGAGATTGTCGGTTTTTTCCGCCGCTGTCTGTGCCATGCCGAGAAAGTCGGAAACTGCCAGAAACGGGGTCAGTGTATCGGCAATGGCATGACTTCTGGCATCGCTGATATCGCGGGCGGCACGTTTGCGGTAGTTCTGATACTCTGCCTGAAGATAGATGAATTTTTCCTGCAAAGCGGCAAGGTCTGCTTTGAGTTTTTCCTCTTCAGTAAGTTCCGGTTCCGGCTCTTTTTTTTCTGTTTCAGGCACTTCGTCCCAAACCGGTTCGCTGTTCTGCTGAACGGTATCTTTTTCCTGCTCCTGCGGAGCATTCTCTTTGTTTTCTGACATATTTCTAATTCCCTTATGTAAAATCGCTTTTCGGTGGAATATATAATATATATTAAAACAAAGGGAAATTCAAGTTGTTTTATGAAAAATCTGCTCGGGAATAAGCCGCATCAAAGCAGTTTTGTTCCGATACCCAGCCACGAACCCAGCTGATAGACGATGAACGATACCGTGTATGCGACTGCAAAGAGTGCGCCGGCTTCGATGAAAACCATTTTCCACGAATTGAGTTCCCGTTTGATGACCGCCAGTGTTGCCAGACACGGAATGGAAAGCAGACAGAAAAGCATGATGCAGAATGCCTGAAGCGGAGTGTAATTTTTCCGCAGCTTTTCCCGCAGTCCGGCGGATTCCTCATCGGCATTACCTTCGCTGTTGAGGATACCGATCTGAGCGACAAAGACCTCTTTGGCGGTCAGTGCGGCAATGGCGGCGGTGGTCGATTTCCAATCCATACCGATGGGAATGAATACCGGCTCAAGGAATTTGCCTATTCTGCCGGAAATGGTGTATTCAAGTTTTTCCGCCAGCATCTCATTTTCAAGTGCGGTGATCTTTTCAGTTTTTTCCTCTTCCGGAATATCGGCATTTGCCAATGCGGATGTTTCACTTTGGTAATCTTTTGAAAACTCCTTCTTTACGGGGTAGGAGTTGCAGATGTAAAGAATCACGCTGGTCAGCAGAATGATCGTTCCGGCTTTCTGCAAATACATTTTTCCTCTGTCCCACATGTGGAAGCAGAGACTTTTCAATGCGGGCATCCGGTAAGGCGGCAGTTCCATAAGGTACACTTCTCCGTCACCTTTGAAGATGGTCGATTTCATTATTCTTGCGGCGGCAAGTGCCATCACCACTCCGGTGAGGTAGATTATCCACATGGTAAGCGGTTGATATTTTTCCGCAAAAAATGCCGGGATTATCAGCGCATATATCGGAAGTCTTGCCCCGCAGCTCATCCACGGCAGCACCATTATCGTGATCGTGCGGTCACGGTTGGATTCGATCGTCCTTGTCGCCATAACCGCCGGAACTGTGCAGCCGAAACCGAGTACCAGCGGCACAAATGATTTGCCCTGAAGTCCGAAACGGCGCATGATGCCATCCATCACGAATGCGGCGCGCGACATGTAGCCGGACTCCTCAAGAATGGCAATGGCGAAAAAGAGAAAGAGGATATTGGGCAGAAATACGATCACTCCGCCGACACCGGCGATGATGCCGTCGATCACCATGCTCCGCAGATAGGGGAGCGTTTCCGGGTTCCACGTCCTGCCGACGGCGGCTCCGAGGAACTGGAAAAAGCTGTCGATATATCCCATAAACGGCTCCGCACAGGTGAAGGTGAAGTAGAACACCGCGTACATTATCGCCAGAAAAAGCGGGAATCCCAGAAATTTATTCGTCATCACCAGATCTATCCGGTCGGATATTTCCCGCCGTTTTTCAATGGATGTTGAAATCGTATCTCTGCACGCTCCGGCAAGCATCGCGTAACGGCGGTCAGCCATAAAGGTATCGGCTTCAATAGCGTGACTTTCGCGCAGATGAAGGATTTGTTTATCCACTTCGTCCCATGCGGGCTTGAAGTCGCTGATATTCATTACACAGGTATCTTTTTCCAGCAGTTTTATCGCAAAAAATCTGCCCGGAATATGCTTGTACCGGTCGATATCCAGCGCCTCGATCTTCTCTGCGACCGCCTCGATCGCCTCATCGAAGTCCGCCCCGTAAGAGAGCATCGGAACTCCATGGTCATCAAGATTTTTCAGTGCTGATGCCAGTTTGTTTTTCAGTGCCGTTACACCGGATACTGTGTTGCCGACCGTCCGGACGATGGGGGAACCGAAATATTTTTCCAGCTTGGGGATATTGAACTCCAACCCCTTTTTTCTTGCATCGTCGCTCATGTTGAAGGTCAGCAGCATCGGAATATGCAGTTCGGCAAGCTGAGTTGTCAGATAGAGACTGCGCTGGGGAATGGTCGAATCAATGACATTCACGATAAGGTCGATGCCCGGACGGGTCAGTTCGTCAAAGACCACCGCCTCTTCCGGTGAGGAGCTGGAAAGGGAATAGACTCCCGGCAGATCGACCAGTTCTATTTCCAATTCACCGAGGGTGAAAAAGCCGGATTTGCTTTCCACCGTTACTCCGGCGTAGTTGCCGACGTGCTGCCGCGCTCCGGTCAGGGAGTTGAATATACAGGTCTTACCGCAATTCGGGTTGCCCGCAAGCGCTATTCGGAAATTTTTACGCATTGTTTTTCTCCTGATTTTATTAATTTTTTATAATATAACTCAGGAATACAATGTTGTCAATTAGGATAGACTAATCTTTTTTAAGATATTGTCTCAATTTTTGTGAAAAATCCAAACTTCCGTCTTCGTTGTCACTTCGCCGCAATAAGGCGGCGGTGGTGGAGATTTCGGACATTTTCCATAATTCAGCACATCAGCATCGGTTTGCCAAAGCCTTTTTTGCCTGAATTGCTGAAAGTAAAATGTTTTTTATTATTTTTCTTTATTTTTGTTGTTTTACTGTTTGCAAAAATAAAAAACATGATATATATTATTAACGGAATATAATAACATAACTGTATTGGAGAATTTACTTTATGGATGATATGGATTTGACGATACCGCCGCGTCGGCATGAGGAACCAGTTGAACTTGATGTGACTATGCCGGGCAAACGCGACAGAAAGCCTGACGGCAGATTTGATATCGGCGACTTGATAATGAGGCGTTACAAAGTTCTTGCCGAACTCGGTCAGGGCGGTATGGGGGTAGTGTACAAATGTTTTGATGAAACTGCAGGAATCGAAGTCGCCCTCAAAGCATTGCCGCCGGAATTATCCCATAACACCCTTGAGATGGAAGATATCAAAGATAATTTCCAACTTGTCCACAACCTTCACCACCCGAATATAGCAAGCTCAAATACTCTTGAAAAAGATAACTCCAACGGCAACTATTACCTTATTATGGAGTGCTGTGAGGGGGAAGACTTGCGCCGCTGGTTAAGGCGCAAACGCAAAGAGGGGGAAATCACTCTTGAAGATGTTCTCCCAATCGTGAAACAGGTCGCCGATGCACTGGATTATGCCCATAAGATGAAAATCATTCATCGGGATATAAAGCCAGGCAACATAATGATAAATGCCGCTGGTGAAATTAAGGTTCTTGACTTCGGACTTGCGGCTCAGATCCATACGAGTATGACCCGTGTCAGTATGGCATATTACGGAACAAGCGGCACTGGTCCATATATGGCGCCAGAACAGTGGGAAGGGCGCTTGCAGGATGCCAAAGCTGACCAGTACGCTCTGGCGGTGATGACCTATGAAATGCTTGCAGGACATCCGCCATTTGAAAGTACTGATGCGGCAGTTTTGCGTGAAGCGGTGCTGAAAAGTACAGTCCCCCCATTGGCAAATGTTCCCAAATCAGCGGAAGCGGCGATTTTGCGGGCAATGAGCAAAGCACCAGCTGAACGTTTTGAAAACTGTTCCGACTTTGCCGCCGCTCTGGGTGGAAAGAAGATCAAAGCCGGAAAAATTCAGAAAAAAGGCGGTTCAGGCAAATGGATAGCTGCTATTCTGTTTTTTGTAATGCTTGGCGGAATTGTTTTCTATTTCTCAGGCAAAAAAGAACAAAAGCCGACAGTTCCGCCTGTTCCAGTTGAGACTGTTGTTGTTCCTGAAAAAACTGAAGAAGAACTGGATGTTGAGTATGCTGATTTGAAAACGAAGGC
>SUWE01000067.1 GCA_015061615.1 Lentisphaerota bacterium | reverse complement strand
TGCGGCTTGATAAGTCTTTCACGGAGACTGAAATTCTGCCCCAGACGGACAAGCGCCTCGTAGATCGCAGAGTCACCATGCGGGTGGAAGTTACCCATAACTTCACCGACGACTTTGGCACATTTTACAGTCTGGTGCGTATGGGTGATGCCCATGCGGTTCATTGCATACAGGATACGGCGGTTTACCGGTTTCAGACCGTCACGCACATCAGGAATGGCACGGCCGACGTTGACACTGAGTGAATACTGAAGATATGCAGTGTGCATGATCTCCTCAATATTCACTGAAACATCGCGCAAAGGAGTATCGCTCATATAGTCTTACCTCAGGTTTGTTTGTACTATGATCCTTAACATATATTATTCACTTGATAATATAGCACACTTTACCCTGATAAACAAGTCAAAAACAGTACTTGACAAGAGCTTTTCAACTATTTTTTTCACCGGAAGGTACCGGCTGTCGGAATCGTTGGCTTTTCCGGCAGAAAAATTCCCCGGAACAGAGAGAAAAAATTGTATAATTCAGTTGCTTATGACCGAAACGATCAATCCGGAAACAATGAGAGCCACACCGATATATTTAGGGAGAGTCCCCTTCTCTTTCAGAATGACGATACCGGCAAACAAACCGACCAGCAGACCAAGCTGACGGAAGACTTGAACATAAGAGACATTATCAACATAATTCATTGCCAGCAAAACAAGTATGTAAGTTGTCGTCGCAAATAATCCGGCGGCGGCCGGCGCCCATTTGCACTCTTTCCAAATCTCGGCAAAATGCTTCCTCTGCCGGGGTATGGCAAGAGAAAGGAACACCAGTGTCGAACCAAGCACAAGTCCTCTTGTCGAATAGTAGGAAAGTGACAATACGATCTTGTTTATTTCCAGATGGGCAACACTCTGGCGCATGATGCTCTGACAAAGACTGTCAAAAATCGTATATCCGGTAGTTCCGCTGGCACAGAGAATGACGAAGAACATGTTTTTTGAAATATACGTTTTCCAGTTAAAATCAGAGAAACTCTTGAGCGGCATACACATGCAGCCGATGAACACCATCACCATTCCGGCAATGACAAACGCATTGAGCGGTCTGCCCATGCCGAATACCGAAGTGACGGCAACTGTAAGCAGGATCGGCAGAGAACGCATCATCGGATAGGCGCTTGACATATCCATATAACGGTACGCCATAACCAGACCGCCGCAATACAAAATCGCATCACTGCTGACGGAACCCGCCAAACTTGCCCAGAACTGCCACGGCATATCCCACACCGGAACCGGTGTCCAGAATTGCACCTGTCCCCAAAGCAGTATCGACGTGACACCGATCAGCGCATAGAACGGCAGAGTCATGTGGTATTTTTTCGCCAAAAGATTCCACGATGCGTGGAGTACTGTTGATGCAGTGATAAGAAAAAAAGCGATCCAAGTCATATCATAAATCTATCCCGTAAATTGTGATCCACTTAATATACCACTTATCGGAAAAGTTTCAAGCCGGATCCCTCTGTTACCTGATAACTGAAACGATCAAACCGGAAATTATAAGCGCCACACCGATATATTTGGGGAGAGTCCCCTTCTCTTTCAGAATGACGATACCGGCAAACAAACCGACCAGCAGACCAAGCTGACGGAAGACCTGAACATAGGAGACATTATTCACATAATTCATCGACAGCAGAACAAGCACATAGGTCAACGAAGCAAAAATACCGGCGGCAAACGGCGCCCACTTGCACTCTTTCCATATTTCAGCAAAGTGTTTCCTCTGCTGAGGGATCACCAGCGCCAGAAACATCAGTGTTGACGACAGAACTATTCCTCTGGTGGAATAGTAGGATACTGACAGAACCGGCTTGCTGATCTCCATAGTTTCCACCGCTTTGCCCATTACCTGCTGGCACAGACTGTCAAAGACCGTATAACCGGTCGTACCGCAGGCACACATGATGACAAAAAACATATTTCTGGAAAGATACGCTTTCCAGTTGAAATCAGAAAACTTTTTCAGCGGCATACACATACAGCCGAAAAACACCATGATCATTCCCGTGACACCGAAAATATTCAGCGGCTTGCCCATCCCGAAAACCGCCGTCACCGCGACGGTCAGCAAAAGCGGCAGAGAACGCATCATCGGGTAAGCACTTGACATATCCATATAGCGGTAAGCCATCACCAGACCGCCGCAGTATATCAGCGCATCACTGATGACCGAACCGGCAAGCCCCGCCCAGAACTGCCACGGCATATCCCACACCGGGACTGGTGTCCAGAACTGGACATGACACCACATCAGCATCGCAGTTGAACATATCATGGCATAAAACGGCAATGTCATGTGGTATTTTTTAGCCAGAAGATTCCACGAAGCATGAAGTATGGCAGAAGCAACGATAAGAAAAAAAGCGATCCAAGTCATATTATAAGTCTCTCCCTTAAATTGTGATCCACTTAATATACCACTTATCGGAAAAGTTTCAAGCAAAAAAAATGCCCGCCAGTCACCAGCGGGCATTTTTCAAAGAAACTGATATCACTTGACAGCAGCGGAAAGCAGTTCCACCACTTCGCGGGCAAACGCTGCCGGATCGGAAAGCGGAGAACCTTCAAGCAAAAGCGCCTGATCGTAGAGAACTCCGGCATAACGCTTGAGTTTCCCGTCATCTGCATTTTCCGCCAGCCGGGCGCTGAAAGCGGCGATCAACGGGTGGTCGGCATTGAGTTCAAGGATACGCTTGCTCACCGGAACTTCCTGATTCATTGCCCGGAAAAGCCGTTCCATGTGCGGCGCAAGCGCCTGACCGTCGGTTATCAGACAGCAGGGACTGTCGGTAAGACGGCTTGAAAAACGCACTTCACTGACCTTGTCTTCAAGAACTTTTTTGATAAATTCCGCAACGGGAGCGTATTTTTCCGCATCAGCTTTGACTTTATCTTCGGATTCCTTATCCTCGAAATCGCCTTTATTGACCGATTTGAAGTATTTCTGAGCGTACTGATACATGGACTGCATCACCCATTCGTCGATGGGGTCGGTCATAAAGAGAACGTCCCAGCCCTTCTTGCGGAAGTATTCCAACGCGGGAGATGCGGCGACGGCTTCGCGTTTATCACCGGAAATGTAGAAAATATCTTTCTGGGATTCCGGCATGGCATCGACATACTCTCTGAGTGTGATGCGTTTACCTTCCGGAGTGTTCATCGACTCATAAAGAACAAGGTCTTTGATCTTTTCCGCATTGGCGCGGTCGGTATGGAGACCTTCTTTGAGGATCCTGCCGAACTCGGCGAAGAATTTCTCATAACTTTCACGGTCGTTTTCCAGAAGTTTTTTCATTTCGGAAAGGATTTTCCCGGTCACAGCAGTCTGGATCTTGCCAAGCAGCGGATTATCCTGAAGTATCTCGCGGGAAACATTCAGCGGCAGATCACTGGAGTCGACCACACCGCAGACAAAACGCAGGTAATCGGGGATAAGTTCTTTACATTCGTCAGTAATGAACATCCTCTTGATATAAAGCTGAAGACCTTTTTTCTGGATATCCGGCATCAGCAGATTGAAAGATGCCTGTTTCGGCAGGAAAAGCAGGGCTTTGAACTCGCTGGCTCCTTCGGCTGTCATGTGGATGGCTTTGAGATACTCCGTACCGCTGAAATTTGCCAGATGAGCATAGAAACTTTTGTATTCGTCATCGGTGATTTCAGAAGGCTTGCGCAGCCAGATAGCCTTCTGTGAGTTGAGAGTGCGTTCTTCAACGGTTTCACTCTTATCTTCTTCGTTGATCTTCTTTTCAGGCATTACAACAGGATAAGCGATAAAGTCGGAGTAACGGTGGACGATTTCAGAGATCTTCCAGTTTTCAAGATAGATTTCCGCATCATCTTTGAGTTTGAGAATGATCTCAGTACCGGTATCGCTCTTATCAGCCGGGGCGATATCGTAGCTGCCTTCGCCGATACTGCTCCAGGAAACAGCAGGAGCATCACCGCGTTTGGTGATAACTTCCACACTGGATGCCACCATGAATGCGGAGTAGAAACCGACACCGAACTGACCGATCAATTCAGGGATATCACTTCCGTTTTCACCCTTTTCCTCAAGCATCTTGAGAAAGGCACGGGTTCCGCTTTTGGCGATGGTCCCGAGATTTTCGACAACATCTTCTTCGGTCATACCGATACCGTTGTCGCGGATAGTCAGGGTCTTGTTCTCCTTATCCGGAGTAATCACGATCTTCCAATCGCGGGCTGAAGCAGGATCGGTAAGGCTCTCGAAGCGCGCCTTATCCAGAGCATCTGCCGCGTTGGCAACTAATTCCCGCAGAAAAATATCGCGGTTGGAGTAAAGAGAGTGGATCATCAACTGCAAAAGCTGTTGAACTTCTGTCTTGAATTGTCTGGTTTCTGCCATTTTGAAATTCCTTGATAAAATTTTTCATCAAACTGCATAAGCAGGGAGATACTCCCCCATAATGCAGTATATTTCAATAAATATAGTTTTTTATTTGAAAAAATCAAGTACAAAAGCAAATGTTGTGTTGATTTTTTTGCACAGAGTGCTATAATAAGGAGTGTGACAAATTTTTTTAGTAATGAGGTAATTTCAAAACTGATTCAAAAAGAGATTAAAAAATCAGCGTTGATGAGATCAAAGCGGTAGTTTGAGCGTGGCTATTGAATAAATAACCACCGAAAACGCTCCGCTTTGAGATCGCAGCGATGATTTTCAAGAATTTTTGAGGAGTTTTGAAATTGCCTCTAATATCAGGAGAATCAAAAAATGAGCGAATTGCCCGAAAACCTGCTCACCGAGCTGCACGAAAAAGAGAAAATCTGCGCCGAACTTGAAGGACTTGCCAACGCAAGCGGAATTGATTATCAGGCGGAAATCACCCGTTTGACCGAAGCATATAATCTTACTGGAGCAATTCCTCCGGAATATGCCGAACTGCTCGACAAACGTTTTGCCAACGCAGTAAAATCCGCTCAGGCAGGCGAAGCACAATATATTGCCGCTCAGGAAAAAATCGCCCGGCTCGCAGCCAGAACCGATGATCTGCTCGCCGCCGGCGAACTTGCCACACTCAAAGAGGTGGAATCTCTGGAAAAAGAGATCGCAGAACTGACTCCCGGCAGTCCGCTTATCGCAAAACTCCAGCCGCTCAAAGAACAGCTTGCCGCAGAAGAAGCAGCCGTCAAAGCCGCTGAAAGCGCCGCACTGGCACTCGCTGATGAGCTGGATGCTCTCTGCGCCGCAGAAGAGATTGCCCCGCTTCAGGAACGCAAACCGGGAATCGAAGCTGAGTTCGCCCAGCTTGCCAATATTCCCCGCCACGCGGCACTGCGTTACAATGATGCCCACCGCAAAGCATCAGTCAAACTTGCCCAGCATTACGAAACTCTCGACCTTGCCCGCTGGGAAAGTTACACTCTGAAACTTGATATCTGCGCGGAACTGGAAAAGATGCTCGCCCTGCCGGAAGAGGAACTTTCCAACGCCTCCAAAAAACTCAACGAACTGCGCGAAAAATGGAAAAATCTCGGCAGTGTTCCCAAAGAAAAAAACGAAGAGATCAATCCGCGTTATCTGGAACTGAGCCGTCAGCTTCAGCACAAGATAGATGAGTATTACGCCCGCAAACGGCAGATGCAGAAAATCGCCGCAAGTGAAAAAGAGGCGCTTTGTGTGGAAACGGAAGCACTGGCAGACTCCACGGATTGGAAAAATACTGCCGCAAAACTCCGCGAATTGCAGGAAAAATGGAAGTCCCTGCCCCGCGCCGGAGCAAAAGAAAATGAACTTTATCAGCGTTTCCGTGCCGGACAGGACAAGTTTTTCAACGCGAGAAAAGCGGCATTTGATGAGCGTGATGCGAAATTCCGCAAGAGTGAGGAAGCAAAACTGGCGTTGATCGCCGAAGCGGAAAACCTGAGCGATCCGCGTCGCGCCAGACAGATGCGTGAGGAGTTCCGCAATGCCGGATTTGCGGGGAAAGCCGATCAGGAACTTTTCCAGAGATTCAATACAGCAATGGATAATTACTTCAACGCAAGGAAAGCGGAATTTGCCTCCAGAGAAAACCGGGCAAAAGAGCTGATAAGTGAGATTGAAAACCTGACCGCGACCCCGGCGGAGTCCCTGCCCCGTATCCGCGAAATACGCGAAGAATTGCGCACACTGAGCTGCCGCGAAACCCGTCAGCAGGAAGATCAGGCATTGCGTAAATTCGATGCGGCGCTCAATGCGGCACGCGCAGAAATGCAGCGTCAGAAAGAGGCGGATTCCGAAACGATCGCAATGAGCGTGGCAAAGGCATACGATGCGTGGAAAAACGGTGAAGCAATGGAGCTGCCGTCAGCGGAAATGCTTGCCGGTTTCAGCAAACTGCAAAGTATTGCGAAGTTGCTTTCAGAAGCGGCATCAGGTGATGAAAAAGCGGCATTGAGATTGGAAAAGTCAGTTACCGCCGCCAGAAGTGAAAGAGAAAATATTTGCGCGGAACTGGAAAAACTCTGCGGAACCAAACCTGCGGAAGATTCAGTTATCGACCTTGCCATGGAGTTGCAGAACGCGATGCTTGGAGACTTCGGCAAAGGAGCAGCGGCGGAGAAAAAAGCAGCCGATCCGCAGAAACTCTGTGCGGAGTTTGCCGCCGCCGGAATCGTGCCTGCGGCAGAGCTGGAAGAGTTTCAGCGCCGTTTTGCCGCCGCCAAAGCGATGATATTTCAAGATAAATAAGGTAATTTTTCAGAGATTTTACAAATAATCACTTGAAATATCACCGCAAGTGGTATATATTAAGCGCATCGACAAATCGAGGGGCAGTAGCTCAGTTGGCTAGAGCGATACGTTCGCATCGTATAGGTCGTGGGTTCGACTCCCATCTGCTCCACCATTTAGAAAACCTACGGAATCAGGAAGTCAAAGCCTGGTTCCGTTTTTCTTTGTCTTTTACGCCCGCACAATCAATCACTTGCATAAAACAGAGAACACTGGGTGTGGGAAACTCCCTAATCCTATGCTCGCTATTCTCGCCTTTTCCTGGCCGTTTTTCTCTCTCTTTCTCTGTAGGGTCGGGAACTCGTCCCAAGCTCAAATTACGCTCAAACCGAGCAAAGGACGAGGTTCAAAGGAGTAATGCAAACGCTGTTTAATGTCAACTCAGCGAACTATTCTTGAAACGATGTCCACGAGTAAAACAATTCAAGACCGGCAAGGAAGTTTCGATTCCGATCGCCGAAGAATTATACCGGGTTCTGAAAGAAGCAGAAGCATGGAAAGTAGATCTGTATGTATGCCCCAAATCAGCCGAGCGTTACAACCGTCGTGATTCCAGAGGGAAAAATACCGGTAACAACCTTGTTAATATGGATGTATTGCGGGTAATCCGCTGGATCGGACTTGAGCCGTCAGTATCTGTGCCGGGACGCGACAAGAAAATGACCGTCTATGGCTTTCACTCACTGCGCCACAGCTTCGCCAGTTTCTGTGCCGAAGCCGGAGTCCCGAAAGCAGTGCTGCTGTCAATTCTGGGAACCGACAGTGATATTGCCGACAAATATTACACTCACGTCGGTGAAGATGCCCAGCAGTTGGCAATAAAAGCAATTTTACCGGACTCATCCCCAAACACCCTGAAAGAACGGGTTCAAAAAGTCCTCGACTTACTTAATTCAAAGCCAGAGCCTACGCAAGAGCTTCTCAATCAAATCAAGAAGCTGTTAAGCTGAAAATAAACGTAAGGATCAGGAAGACTTTTTCGGTCTTCCCGGTCCTCTTTTTATTTTGTCAAAATCCGGATGCAATTCCCGAAACGTTCTGCCGCGTTTATCTTTCCAATATATTTGCCCGTTTATATTAATCCCTGTCAATACAGAAGCTGCCGACGAAGGTGATGAAAAGGCAACTGATTCTTTAAGTATGAACAAATCTTCACGTTCTTCTACCATGCCGGAGTCTATTAATTCTTGACGCTTTTTTAAGATATGTTGATGCTTTTCTCCGAGTTTTGTATTTTTAACCATTTGAGCCCCCGCAAGGACAAGAAACTGTCCGTGACCATTTTTGATCAATGCAAGTTCAATTGGCAATCTGGGAAAATCAATAGACCAATTTTTCAATATAAGCTGGGCAAGTTCATAATTAATCCAAATACCGTAAGCACTGATATCTTTTCGATTCAGAGTGTATCTGCGGTTTGTGCTGAAGATAAGATCTAATGTTTTGTGGCTTTGCATCCATATTTTATCGTTGGTAAAGAACAACTCCTTGCGGAAATTGAAAGATTTTTAAGTAAACGGGTGAATAAATGAAGTTATATCACGGCAGCCATATAGAAGTGAAAAATCCGAAAATCATTACATCTTCCAGAGTTGGTGATTTCGGCAGAGGTTTTTATACCACCAGCAGTTTGGAACAAGCCCGCCGCTGGGCTCAAATCCGGGCAAAACAAGAAGAACTCTCTGCCGGTATCGTAACCGCATTTGAGGTTCCGGATAATCTTTTTGAACATCCTGAACTGCGTATAAAAACTTTTGAAAATGCCAATGAAGAGTGGTTGGATTTTGTTCTGGCGAACCGTAAAAATGTCGACTTTGACCACGAATTTGATATTGTCAGAGGACCAGTCGCCGATGACCGGGTGTACGTCTGTTTGAATATGTTGGAAGATGGTCTGGCTGACCGGAAAACGGTTATCAAAAAATTAAAAGCTTATGTATTGGCAGATCAGATATTGTTTCATACAGCCAAGTCGCTGTTGTTTCTGGAATATGCTTCAACGGAGGAAGTGCCATGCAAGTAACGCAGAAAAATCTTTACAACCTCATCCCACCCAAAGCGGCAAAAATCACCACCATGCTGCGGTCAAGCCGCAACATGGCAGTTAAACAGGCGTTGCTGACCTTTTACAATTCGAGAGCCTACCGGCTTTTGGAACGGGAGGAGACCAAACTGTGGTACGCCAGTCCCGCCCAGATTTTTGCAGAACATCTTACTGTTACAAAACGTTCCCGCAAAAGTTATCAGAATGGTCCCGGCCGCAGCAAACTTGCTCCTTACGCTGAACAAATCAAAGCGTGGCAAACTAAAGGAATGACACTTCGTGAAATCGCCGCCGAATTGAAAAACTACGGCTGCCCAACAACTGCTCAAAATATATCCCGTTTTTTAAAAGAAAAATAACTTTAATGCGCAGCAGTTATTTTAAAAGTTCCAGCCGTTTTTTCTGCTCGTTTCCAATGCCTGTTTTGCCATACTTTTTATTGCTTCTTCGGAATAGTATTTCATTATGGCAACAAAGTAAATGCTCTGAACGATGTTATTCAACTCATTGCATAGTTGCCAGTCAGAAATGTTACCGATCGATAAACCGTATATTTTTCCTCGCCACATAAATTATTTATCGTCTAACAATAATTTAATCTCATCTACTAATAAGTCAGAACAAGATATTTTTTTCTTGCAAGGATCCCAAAAAGAAACCAAATGTGGAAAGTCATCTTTCAATCTATCGTTAAAATAAGACAGTAACCATAACCACTTTGCAAGTATGCGCATCTCAGAACTATTTTCTTCTATCCTGTAAGAAATCCAAGCAGCAATTCTTGTTAGAACATCTGCCAAAGCTTTTTTTCTACATAAATCTTTTTCGTTTTTAATAAAAAAAACAGTCCGACCGATATAATCAATGAAAAAGTTTCCATCATGATCACTCTGCAAGCAGCAAAGTTTACATAATTTATTCAATCTATGGATGTCAATCTCTTTTTGAATTGATTGTCCTAAAACAATTCGAGGATAAATAGATACGTTTTCTTCAATTTCGACAGCTTCAATTAAAGGCGTCCCTGAAACAATATCCTCACTTAAATGGATATCGCCTAATGAAATTCCTCCTCTCAAAATCCAACCGAATTGAACCAAAGCATATTTTTGAAGTCCTCCAACATAATCAAAAAAATTACAATATGAAGCAAAAGAATCTTTGCCTTCTTGTATCTTCATGGCGATGCAAATATTATCGGAAAAAGTTTTTCTTAAAATATTGTAATTTTTAAAATTTCCCAATGCGGTATCAATCTTTTGAGGAAAATTCTGAAACAATTCAACACAATTTGCAAAAAATTCTTCTGGAGATTTACGTATAATCGCTTTCCCTCCCAATACATCCAAATAGGCAACCAGGAAATTTTTCACATTGCCTCCTTTTTACCTTACATTTGCCAATGATAGGTTCTCTATGAGATTCGTTAACTTATTTGTTATCTCACATTCCCAAAGGACAATGACCTTCCATCCTAAAGCTTTCAACTCCTGTTCAGTTCGCTTGTCACGGGCGACCGTGGCCGCGAACTTGTTTTTCCAGAATTCTGCATTTGTCGACGGAGCAGTTCATCATCCATTGATTTTCTCATTACCAGATATCCATACAAACCCTGTCACCAGTGTTTGAACCTATTGTTGTTTCTATATACTACCACATTTGTAATATACCACAGCAGAATATTTTTGTCAACTTGCTCAACAGGCTGATGCAAAGAAAAAGCTGAAATTTACGAAAAGTCCCCCTCGCAATCTGAAAGGATTGTCAGAGGGGCATAACTGTTTAAGTAAAACTTTCCATCAATATCTTTCCTTTTTTTCTGCTGAACAAACTTTCTGATTTGCAAAAGTCACTGCGAAGTGGTATATTTTGCAATAGAAAATTCCAACAAGGAGGGCATGTAATAAAAAACAATTTATAAAAAATACATAATTGAAGATAAATAACGGTATCTTCAAGCGATGGAAATACGAGAAAACGCCAAAATTTCATTGAACACCATCGGCTTGCAAGGTATGCCTGCATATATGCGGGCGTACCCTTGTTTTGTGTGGTGTTCAGGTATTGGCGTACCTCTCGTATTCACAAACAAGGGTACGTCTTTTTTTGTACCCTGAAAAAATAAAAAAAGGAGTACAAAATGTCTGAAGAAACAAAAAAATGCCCGTTTTGCGGCGAAGAAATCAAAGCTGTTGCAGTAAAATGCCGATTCTGCAACGAAATACTTAACAAAAATACGGCACAAAATCCCT
>SUWE01000066.1 GCA_015061615.1 Lentisphaerota bacterium | reverse complement strand
CATTGGGCTGACAGCAGTTGGCAATCTGACCGCTCTTTACCAGCGACATAAAACGGTCTCCGGTTCGTCCTTCACGGTAACAGGCGGTACAGAAACTGGGGATATGCCCCTGTTCCAGAAGCCATTTGATTACTTCGTCAAGAGTACGCAGATCGCTGACATCAAACTGAGCGGTCTCATCGTGTCGCGCCTCGGTGGTGTAACCGCCGACACTGGTGCGGGAACCGCCGGAAATCTGGGAAACACCGACCTTCAGCACCCGTTCTCTGGCGGCTTTGGATTCACGGGTGGAAACGATTATTCCGGTGTAGGGAACGGCGATACGCAATACCGCCACCAGTTTTTCAAACATATCATCGGAAATCGCATTGCTGAACTTTTCCGCATCGATATCATCTGCCGGACGGATACGCGGAACACTGATGGTGTGGGGACCGACCCCTTTGAAAGCCTCCAGATGCTCCGCATGCATCAGCTGACCGACAAAGTCATAACGGTAGGTACTCAAGCCGTAAAGAACTCCGCAGCCGACATCGTCGATACCGCCATCCATGGCACGATCCATAGCCTCAGTGTGCCATGCGTAATCGTGCTTGGGACCTGCGGGGTGGAGCGCTTCATAATTCTTCTTGTTGTAAGTTTCCTGAAACAAAATATATGTACCGATACCGGCATCTTTAAGTTTGCGGTAATTTTCCACAGTCGTCGCGGCGATATTGACATTCACGCGGCGGATGGCACCGTTTTTATGTTTGATTGAATAGATGGTTTTGATACTTTCCAGAACATATTCGATCGGATTATTTACCGGATCTTCGCCGGTTTCAAGGGCAAGGCGTTTATGTCCCATATCCTGAAGGGCGATGACCTCATTGCGTATTTCTTCCTGCGTAAGTTTCTTGCGGGGAATGGTTCGGTTCTGAACATGATACGGACAATATACGCAGCTGTTTATGCAGTAGTTTGAAAGGTAAAGCGGTGCGAACATCACAATGCGGTTGCCGTAAAACCTGCGTTTGATTTCCATGGCAAGTTCAAGAATTTCCTGATTCTTTTCCGGAATATCACAATCAAGCAACACCAGCGCTTCGCGGTGATCGAGTCCTTTAAGCGCTTTTGCTTTTTCGATTATTTCAGAAATCAATGCGGCATTGCTTTTATTTTCCTCAGCAAATTTCAAAGTTGCAAGAATTTCACCGTCATTGATAAAATCCTCTGCGTGCGGTGACATAACATCGTACATAATATGTAAAACCTCTGCTCTTGATTTTTATCCTCCTTAGAGGGATTCCGGAAAAGCTGCCGAAAGAGCTGTCGGCGGAGCTTTCAGAAATCCCCGGCATCAGGAACACTTCCTTTTGCCTCGGAACACACTTAACTTACACTCTCTCACCGTCTTTTTCAAGCTGAAACTGCGTAATTTTCATCTTTTATACTTGAAAATACAATGATACAATGCTAAATTCTATAAAATATGTTTTTTAAGGAGAAAAAAAGTATTATGAACAATCAAATTCCCGATATCCGTCCCAACTGGGATGAAGTAAATTATGATGCAGAAAAAATCGCTCCGTATACCCTCGAAGATCCGTTGACTTTTCTTGACGGTTCAAAGGTGAAAACGGCTGAAGATTGGAAAAAACGACGCAAAGAGATCCTCGGAATTTTTGCAAGTGAAATGTTCGGAACTGAACCCCCTGCTCCGGAAGCCATCACCTTTGATCTGCTCAGCGAAAAAACAAAAGCTCTGGCAGGTTTCGGGATCGTCTCAGAATACAAAGTTTATTTTACCGAAAACAAATCCGGTCCTGCTGTAAATATCCTGGTCATCCGTCCGCGCCACGCAAAAAAAGCGGCACCGCCGGTGATTTTTCTCAACTACCGCGGCAATCATCAGCTTATCCCCGATACAGAAGTCACCATTCCCGATATGTGGGCAGGCTTGATCAAAGGTCACAAAGTTCCGGTTGAGCGCGGTGTGATGAATAATCCCAATGAAGATACCGTCATGCCCGTCGGAATGCTTTTAAGTGCCGGTTACGCAGTAGTAACCGCCTGCTACTGCCAGATTTCACCTGACCCGTACGCGCAGGAGGAAGCCCCTTTTGATCAGAAAAACTTTGCCTATACCGGAGTATTTGACCTTTGGGGAAAACGCGATGAAAACCGAAACGATAATCCGACAGCAATCGGGGCATGGGCATGGGCGCTTTCAAGAATGCTGGATTTTGCCGGAATGATCCCGGAACTTGATGCAGAACGGGCAATCGTCACAGGATTTTCCCGTCTGGGTAAAGCGGCTTTGCTTGCCGCCGCCAGAGATGAGCGTTTCCCGGTATGCGTCCCAATCCAGTGCGGAGGAGGCGGAGCAACTCTTGCCAAACGCGACTTCGGTGAAAACGTCGCAACTGAAACAAAAATGTTCACTCACTGGTATTGCAAGGCTTACCGCAAGTATGCGCGTAATCCGGCGCAACTGCTCACGTTTGATCAACACCTGCTCCTTGCCGCCGTTGCTCCGCGCAAACTGCTTGTTGGAGGCTTTGACAGTCCGTGGTTTGATACCAAAGGTGAATATCTTGCCTGCAAAGCAGCAAGCTGTGCGTGGGAACTTTGCGGAAAATCTGGATTCCCTGACGTCCCCTTCCCGGAAGATTTTGAAACTTCTGCCATCGGCGAGTACCTCGGCTACTACCGTCGCAGTGAAGAACACGGCATAGCTGATTTTGACTGGTATCAGCTTTTGAATTTTGCAAAAGATGCCGGAGTTTACTGATATATGACAGGAGTGATCATTGTCATATCTCTCTATATGATTTTGAATATCGCAGGGGGAATTTTTGCCGCAAGGGAGGAAAAAAAACGTTTTTTCCTCTTTGCCCTTGCCGGATTCTCCCTCTTTGCCGCGATATTCCATCTTGGCGTTTATCTTGACCGCGAAGCTGTCGGCAAAGCGATCACCGGTGCCTTGAACGGAAGATCACTGTATGCGCTGTATACTGACAAAATGCAGGATACTCTCTATTCCAAAGCACTTATGCCGGTAACAATGATTATTGCCTTCACCGGCATCAGTGCCGGAGTGATCGCATACAATGTCCGAAAAAACTCAAAAAAATGGTATTATGCAGTATTATGGTCACTCGGCACGCTTTTTCTGCAAAATTCCGTAATTTTTTACCCCGCGGTAATAGTTTCATATACAGTGATCTATCTGGCAAGTTCCGAAACATCACCAGATTGTACCTATCCAGTATTATGGTCAGTTTCGCTTTATTTTCTGATACTGAATTTGCTTTGGAGTGTTTATACACTCTTTTCAAAACGCAAAGGAGCAAAAATAATTTTAAGCGCATGGGCTGTCATCTCTTTGTTGACTTTGTTTTTATGGAGTTGTGCTTTTATTGCAGGCACAATCTGCAAAAACAAAGTTGATTCTGTTGCGGCGATGCACAAAATCACCCCGCTTGAAAATGCGCTTCAACTGCCTGAAAAAGAAAAAAAACTTTATGCGGAACGCCATGATTTTCATCAATCACACCCATTATATTCGCCGCCGTACAACGGCATCCATAACTGGTATGCTTCTGACAGCAAGCTGAGTGCAAACGAGCGGGAGTTTACCTTGAATTTTTTTGATTCAAAGGAAGCTGCCGGACAGATCGCACGCGAGGAGCAAATAGCATTATTATTCAATTCTCCGGATAAAAATCACATAGCGGCTTATCAGGTACTGCGTTCTCTGGCACGGACTTATGCTGACAGAGCATCTCTTTTTGAATTAAAAGGAAATTCCGAAAAATCCATGCAGGAGTTGATGCGCTATATTGAACTGGAAAACAAACTTGCCGCAAAATCCCCCTTTCTCATTGCGGAAATCGTCCGTTTTGCCTGCCGAAACACCTGGCTCAGTGCCGTGAGCAAACACGGTTCCAATGATGTAAAATATCTGCCGCTTTACCTTGAAATGCAGAATTTTGTCAACTCCTGGCAAATCGCCCTGCCTGATGAAGCGGGATTTTTTATAAATTTCACTCAAAAAACAAATAATCCATTAAAAAACTTGTTTATACAACCAGCAGAAAAAGCTATCAGTTACAAAGGATTCTTCTCTGCATTCAACTCAAAAAACAAATTGCGGGAACTCGAAAAAACAGAGGTTTTCACCGATTTTACACTGGCTTCACCAGCCAATGCAGCAATGAGACAGCGTTCAACAATAGTATTGGGAAAAATTGCCATTGCCTTGAAATGTTTCCGTATCGAAAAAGGCTTTTACCCTGAAAAACTTGATATGCTTGTCCCCGGATACCTTGAAAAAATCCCCCCTGCTCCTGTCGCTTTTGCAAAAATCCGATATGAATCCGGTAATGACGGATTCAGTCTGGAAATAACAAATTTATCCCCTGCACAAAAAATATCTTCATATAAAAACGATTGAGGAATATTATATGCTGAAAAATATTCTTGAAAATTTTCCCTCCCCCGGTTCAAAGTTTCGCGGCGCCCCATTCTGGGCGTGGAACAGCAAACTCGATGCCGGTGAACTGCACCGTCAGATAAAAGTAATGCACGAAATGGGACTCGGCGGATTTTTCATGCACGCCCGCGTCGGTCTGGATACTCCGTTTCTGGGTGATGAATGGTTCAAGCTGGTAAAAAACTGCATCGACGATGCTGAAAAACTCGGAATGACCGCCTATCTTTACGATGAGGACCGCTGGCCAAGCGGTTCAGCAGGAGGCATGGTGACGAAAAATAAAGAATACCGTATTCAGGCAATCGCAATGACCACCGCGCCCCTCGATGATGATGAAGCGGTATATCTCGGTTCATTTGCAGTTGACAATGAAGGTATTCCGGAGTCATGGCATAAAGTTTCCCCTGAAACGAAAGGTAATGTACTGCATTTTTACACCCGCCACTCGCCTCCTGAAAGCTGGTACAATGACCAGACCTATCTTGACACTCTCAACCCCGAAGCTGTTCAGGAGTTCATCCGTATTGCTTACGAACCTTATGCAAAGCATTTTCAGGATAAATTCGGCAACTCTGTCGGTGCGATTTTCACCGATGAACCTAATTACAGGACCGCTCTTTTTTCAGAAAATGCAAAGACCATTGTCAAGCCGGGCGAAACTCCTCCACCCCCGCCGCAAATTCTGCCGTGGACAAAAAAACTGCCGGAACTTTTCCTTGAAAAATTCGGCTATGATATTCTCGACCATCTGCCGGAACTTTTTTACTGCCGCAACGGTGAAGAATTTTCCCGTATCCGCCGCGATTATTACGAAATTTTGACCGTGATGTTTGTCAACTCTTTTACCAAACAGCTCGGCGCGTGGTGCAGTGAACACGATCTGCCGTTGACCGGACACATGCATTGGGAAGACACCTTGACCTGTCAGCGTCATCAAGTTGGAGCGGCAATGCGCTCATACGAATATATGCAGATGCCCGGAGTTGATATGCTCACCGAACACTGGCAGATATACGATACTGTCAAACAGTGCGTTTCCGTTGCCGCACAGCTGGATAAAAAGTGGCGCCTGACCGAATGTTACGGCTGTACCGGATGGGATTTCCCCTTTTCCGGACACAAGGCTGTCGGTGAGTGGCAGTATGCTCTGGGAATCAACTTCCGCTGTCAGCATCTTTCCTGGTACTCAATGGCGGGCGATGCAAAGCGGGATTATCCGGCAAGCATATCGTTCCAGTCGCCGTGGTATAAAAAATACTCTCTGGTCGAAGAACGTTTCGCCCGTTTGAGTGCAGTTTTGTCAGAAGGGCAGGACCGCCGTTCCATTCTGGTGATCCACCCGATAGAATCGGTTTGGGGCTGGAAATCAGAAACAGTCACCACTCAGGCAGATATGGATGCTGAAGATCAGAAACTCATCGACCTGCGCAATGCTCTGCTCGAAGCCAATCTCGACTTTGACTATGGTGATGAAGAGATGCTCTCACGCCTGAGTTCAGTTAAGGATGCAACATTCACTGTCGGCAAAGCAGAGTATAAAGCAGTCGTTATCCCCGATGTGCGGACTTTGCGTAAAACGACTCTTGAACTGCTTGAAAAGTTCCGCAATCAGGGCGGAATCGTGCTTTATACCGGAAATATCCCGGCTTATGTTGATGGAATAAAATCCGGTGAAGCTGAAAGATTTTTTGCAGATTTCACCCGTGTTTCGCTTGCGGAACTGCCGGAAAAACTTGAATCTGTCCGTCTCGTTTCAATAACAGAAAACGGCAAAGAGATCGATCAGGTGCTTTCTCTTATCAAAAAGGGAAAAGATTTTCAGACTCTATTCATCTGCAATGTGGGGCACAAGCTCGGTTTGACCGAACAGAAAAAAGAACCGGGAGTCAGGGAACGCAACGATAAATTCCCGGTCGTTTCCGTAGAATGGAACTCTGCCGGAACCGGAAAAGTCTATGAACTTGATCCGGATTCAGGGAAGTATTACGCCGTTGACTCAACGGTCAGAAACGGCAAACGCTCTTTTGTCACCGAACTGGAAAAACTCGGTTCAAAACTCTTTATTGAAACAGCAGAAGAAATTTCTGTTTCGCCCCGTCCGGCAAAGTTCGATGAAAAATACCGTCTCGCTCTGCCCTGCGATAATTGGGATTACCGCTGTCACGGAGAAAATGTTCTGGTACTTGACTGGCAGGAATATGCTGTCGGGGAGGAAGATTTCAAGCCGGCGGAATATATTCTGGATGTGGATAATATCATCCGTGACCGTTTTGCCATCCCCCGCCGCGGCGGAGCCATGACTCAGCCTTACACAAGACAGAACCGTGAACCTGAAAAACTTTTTCAACTGGCGTTGCGCTGCAAATTCAATATTGAAACGATGCCGGAAAAACTGTGCCTTGCAATGGAACGTCCGGAGCTGTGGAAAATCGAACTCAACGGTAAAGATCTGAACTCGGAAAACTGCGGTTACTGGGTGGATCCTGCGCTGAGGAAAATCGCAATTCCGCAAAATCTGCTTGTCAACGGAGAAAATACTCTTATCCTCCGCACGACCTATAATGAGTACCATCCGGGGTTGGAAGCTCTCTATATCCTCGGTGACTTCGGTGTGGAAAGCGACCGCATCACTGCCAAGCCGGAAAAACTTGCATTGGGCGATTGGGGCAAACAGCGTTTCCCGTATTACGCGGACAATATGACATATTTCAAAGAGCTGGAACTGCCTGCCGCGCCGTCAACACCGCTGTGGCTGAAGTTGGATAAGTTCAATGGAGTCGCTATCGGAATTTCCGTAAACGGCAGCAAAGAGATCATGCTCGGCTGGGAACCGTATTCCGCAGATATCGCAAAGTATCTGCATGCAGGAAAAAATCTTCTGGAAATAACCGTATACGGTCACCGCCGTAACGCATTCGGTCCTTTTTACCTCAATGAGTCGTCGCCGCACTGGGTGGGACCGTTGCAGTTCAAAACCTGTCAGCAGAAGGAAAAACAGCTTGTTCCCTGCGGATTGATGGAGTAACCGGTGTTCCGGATATTTCAAAAGTTTGCAAAAACTGCATATTGCATGTATATTATGCAGAATGTAGTACTGTAACAAACAACTTATATGGTGAATATTTATTATGACTGCAATTATCGTATTCTGTTTTTTGTCACTTCTGCTGGTGCTGGGAAAACTCACCCGTCTGGGGATTCCTTTTCTTCAGCGCCTCTATCTGCCAAGTTCCGTTATCGGCGGTCTGCTTGGTCTGGTAATAATCTCATTTTTCGGGAAACATCTGCCTGCCGATCTGGTTCCTGCAATGAAGAAACTCCCCGGATTTCTCATCAATGTTATTTTTGCGGCGCTTTTCCTCGGAACGATCACTCCGAAACTGAAACAGATATTCAAAATGGCACTCCCTCAGCTCTGCATGGGGCAGCTGCTTGCATGGGGACAGTATGTCATCGGTTTGGGGTTGGCAGGATTTCTGCTTTTCCCACTGTTCGGGATCAACCCTGCATTCGGCAACCTGCTTGAAATCGGTTTTGAAGGCGGTCACGGCACCGTCGGCGGAATGACCGAAACCTTCAATCAGTTCTGGGCAGACGGTTTGGCGCTCGGCTACACCGTTGCCACCGGAGGAATGATTTTCGGTATTCTTCTGGGAATGGCGCTTATCAACTGGGCGCTGAACAAAGGGATCATCAGCAGTGTCCGTACCTTCAAAGAGCGTGACCGCGCTGAAAAACTGGGGATTTACAATGCTGACGTCCGTCCATCTGCAGGAAAACAGACTGTTTTTTCCGACTCTATCGACTCATTGGCATGGCACATTGCCATAATCGGTTTGTCTATTCTTCTGGGATACGGAATGCTCAAACTTCTGCAATTTGCGGAAGTAAAACTGCTCCCGGATTGCCAGACACGGCTTTTTACAGGATTCCCCCTCTTTCCGCTCTGCATGATAGGCGGCGTGCTTATCCAGCAGCTTTTCCAGAAAGTGAAAGTGGAATACCTTATCGACCATGGTCAGATGCAGAGACTTTCAGGGGCTGCTTTGGACTTTCTGGTGGTGTCGGCAGTTGCAACTATCCAGCTTTCAGTGGTTGCGGAAAACTGGATATCACTGGTGATATTGATGGCAGCAGGCGTGCTGTGGAGTCTGGTACTTGTTCTGTATGTTGCACCGAAACTTTTCAAACAGGCATGGTTTGAGTGTGCCATTGCTGAGTTCGGTCAGGGATTGGGCGTAACGGCAACCGGTTTGATGCTTCTGCGTACAGTTGATCCTGAAAACAAAACCGTCGCTGCCGCGTCATTCGGCTATAAACAGCTTATCCATGAACCGATAATGGGCGGCGGACTCTGGACGGCGTTTGCGTTGACTCTGGTCTTTACCATCGGCTGGCTGCCTGTATGGGGTATATCGGTTTTCATGCTTCTGGTCTGGGGAGTTGTCACCCTGATAATCTGCCGCCGCAACCGCGCCTGAACAATGACGTTGTATTTGCCGCACTTTACCGGAGAGGTGTTCTATGGATAATATTTCAGCAATTTACCCGGAAAGAGAAGCGCGTTTCAAGGCGCTGATACCTTTTTTTGTTTTTCTGTTCTTTTATCTGGGACTTTCCATCTGGGCAAAGGATTTTTACAGTGTTCCCATGCCCGTGGCATTTCTCATTGCCTCTGCCTCTGCCATGCTGCTTGACCGGAAACGGACTCTTTCCGAAAAAACCGAAGTCTTTGCGCGGGGAATGGGGGACAGCAACATTATGATAATGTGCCTTATCTTTATCCTTGCCGGAGCGTTTGCAACTGTCGCAAAAGCAATGGGCGCGGTCGATGCCACGGTGCTTATTTCCAGGACGTTGATACCGGGGAATCTGATACTCGGCGGATTTTTCCTTATCTCATGCTTCATCTCTCTTGCCATCGGAACCAGCTGCGGAACTATCGCGGCTCTGACTCCCATTGCCGCCGGTATGGTGAACAGCACCGGAATTGCTCCGGAACTTATGATCGGCGCCGTCATCGGCGGAGCAATGTTCGGCGACAATATGTCCATGATCTCCGACACAACCATTGCCGCCACCCGCACTCAGGGTGTGGCAATGCGGGATAAATTTTTCACAAATTTGAAAATAATCATCCCCGCCGCACTCGCAGCGGTAATTATTTACTGGTTCAAAGGTAAAGGCACAGATGCCAACGGAACTCTGCCGCCGGTAACATGGAAACATCTTCTTGCGGTAACTCCATATATCCTTATCCTCGCAGGCGCTCTGCTCGGCGGTAACGTAATGGCTCTGCTCTTTCTCGGTACTGTTGCCGCCGCATTGATCGGAATTTTATCCGGTTCCCTGACCTTTTGGAACGCTCTGGCGGAAGCCGGCAAAGGTACTCTCGGCATGTCCGAAACGCTGATTGTCGCCATTCTTGCCGGGGGATTGCTCCGTCTGATACAGCAAAACGGAGGAATAAGTTATCTGCTCGGCAAAATCGAAAAAGCCGTTTCCGGTAAACGCGGCTGTGAACTCGGCGTAATCTCTCTGGTCGGTGCGGTAAACCTCTTTACCGCCAACAATACCGTTGCTATCGTTATCGCCGGTCCCATTGCCAAAGCTCTTTCGGACAAATTCAAATGCGATCCGCGCCGCATTGCTTCGCTTCTTGATACCATGTCCTGCGCAATTCAGGGAATCATCCCTTACGGCGCCCAAATCCTCATCGCCACCGGAATTGCCAAAGGTGCGGGATTATCCCTGCCCTCTCTGCCGCTTCTGGCAAATCTTTATTATCCGTGGCTTCTGGCGGCGGCACTGCTTATTTCCATTTTCACTGCTAAAAATAAGAATGATTGAAAAAAGTATTTTTCCCCCGCCATCGCAAGCGGATGAAAACGGTTTTGTCGCCTTTTCGCGTGATATTACTCCCGAAATGCTGCGCGATGCCTACTCGCACGGCATTTTTCCGTGGCCGTTCGGAGAAAATTATGATGCAACTCCGTGGGTCGCCCCGCTTGAACGTGGTGTAATACCGCTTGATGAGTTTCACATTCCCCAAAGTTTTCAGCGGGAAATGAAAAAACTCAACTTCACCTTCCGGGTAAATCATGATTTCCCCTCAGTGATAAAAGCATGTGCCGCCGCAGAACGTCCCGGTCAGGATGGGACTTGGATAACCGGAAAAATAATCACCGCCTATTGTCAATTTCACCGCATGGGATATGCTCACAGCTTTGAAGCATACGATAAAAACGGCGAACTTGCCGGAGGTCTCTACGGAATATCTGTCGGCAGGATATTCTGCGGAGAAAGCATGTTTTTCAAAGTTTCCGGAGCTTCCAAATTCGCCTTTGTAAAAACGGTTGATTTACTCAGAAAACACGGCGTTGTCCTGATTGACACCCAAATGGTGACTCCACACACAAAAGCATTCGGAGCAAGGGAGATTCCTTCTGCTGAATATATCGCACTATTGCAAAAATACGGCGGCGAACCGTTGAACTTTTCCTGAAAAACGGGGTTGAGCGCAAAACCTGATGTTTTGCGGCGGTCTCTTTTCAGCGTAAAATAAATTCACTTGGAAGGATTGGCAGGCCAAAAAATCCATTGCTCAAAACTGATGTTTGAGCAATGTCAGATTTCAAGTAAAAAGTATAGCAGTCCTCAGTAAGAGTTGCGGCGAGCGTTGCACGCCGCCGCGATCCGTCTTCGCACAAGGCTACGACGGGACAAGGGGGTCTGGGGAATTTCTTCCCCGAAAGTGGCACTCGTGGCGCAAATTTCATCCCTCCTGTCGCCAGAAAAGGCGGCAGAGGGTGAAACTTTGCGACA
>SUWE01000065.1 GCA_015061615.1 Lentisphaerota bacterium | reverse complement strand
GTTGATGAGATCAAAGCGGTAGTTTGAGCGTGGCTATTGAATAAATAACCACCGAAAACGCTCCGCTTTGAGATCGCAGCGATGATTTTCAAGAATTTTCAAGGAGTTTTGAAATTGCCTCAATAAACTGATAAGTTTTTCCGCTGCCGGAGTGGCCGGCAACAACGAAATTACGGGTTTGGGCAGCACTGGACATCAAAATCTCTCCTTTCTGTTATGAGACTTCTTTGGCACAAAAGACTCGATTCTGCTGTTACAATAGCAGTTTCTCCCCACCTTGTCAAGTGTATTCTTTCAAAAAAATCATTTTTTTTCAAAAATATCGTTATTTTTTTAGTTACGCAACTTTACAAAGCACAGCAGATTTTTTATTGATAATATGACAGAATTTCCATTGCCGTCAACAGGAGTTTGAAAATATGTGTAACAGAACTTCCTCTATCCGGATACAATAAATTTTCCATCGGCTTGACAAATCACTAACAGGATGCTATATTATAGACCATAATTAAGGCATACGTATTCACGAATGAAATATAAGAGGGAAGAAAACTTATGACAATGACCGAATTTGCAAAATTGCTGGGATACTCACAATCCACAGTTTCACGGGTCCTTAATAATTGCGACCGCAACCGGGTGCGTCCGGAAATTGCCGAAAAAATCCGTCAGGAAGCCAAAAGATTGAATTTCCGGCCGAATCACGGTGCCGCATATCTGAAAAGAGGGAAATCTCCGGTCATACTCTGTTTTCTTCCTTCCAGCTGTGATACATTGGCAGCGGAATTGATGTCCGGAATTTCTGAAGCAGCCGCAGAAAAACGTTTTCCGGTAAATTTTTTCATCGAAAAAGATTCATCAGCCTTTGCCGCTTTCATCCGTGAAGCGGAAAACAACAGTCACGCCGGTATCATCAGTTATCCACCGCAGAAAATTCACGGTGAAGCCAAAGAAACTCTCCGGCGTTATCTGGCAAATGGCGGCAAGGTGCTTTTTCTGAATGTGAATTCCAATACTCTGACCGCACAACTGCCGCCGGAATTCAGTTCCGGGGTGCAGCTGGATATTGATGATTATGCAGGCGGCAAACTGGCGGCTCAATATCTGCAGAACGAAGGATGCCGTTCTTTTTACTACTTTCAGAGATATTTCAATATTGTTCTGCGTCAAAATGGTTTCAAGGAGGAAATACGTAAATCCGGTTTTGAAGTAAAAGATCTGGAAGAATCATTTCTGGATGTTATTCTTGAAAATCCGGATAAAGCGGGAATTTTCTGCAACAGTGACGCTACAGCACTTTATCTTTCCATTCTGCTTCAACGCCGGGGAGTGATCCCCGGGGATCAGATAAAAATATGCGGTTATGACGGACAAAGCTTCGCCTCATTCTGCACCCCGCCGTTGCCGACGATCCGTCAGCCGATGCATGAAGAAGGATATCTGGCAGTAATGAAACTGCTGCGGATGATCGATGGAGAAAATGAAAAAAGCGAAATGCTGAAACCGGAATTGATCTATCAGTATGAAAGGGTGTGAAAAAAATGAAAAAGATGAAAAATCTCCTGTTCCTTCTGTTAATACCGTTGCTTCCAGCATCGGCAAATGAAATCAAATTGACCGGTTACACTTTTGATTTCGGATTCAAAAAGATCACATTAAATTCCTCCGGTCTGCCGGCAAATGCTTTTGTCGGTGATGAAGCTGTTTTAAGCCGTCCGGCAGAATTGATCATACGCAGCAGCGGTAAAAAAATAACTCCGGTGTCAGTGTTTGAAATCAATCAGAAAGATAAAAATCATTTCTCCGGTAAAAGCATCGGAAGTTGCGGCCTTTTTTCACTTCAAACCTCTTTCGAGCTTGCCGGGGATGGTGTTTTTGAGTACAGCGTGACTTTGACGCCGGAAAAATCATTCACAATAGATGAATTCGCTCTGGTTCTGCCGCTGAATCTTCCGGATGACCGGCTTTTCAGCTGTGAAAAAATGGCTCCGGAAGCTCCGGGCAGCGGCTTGGATGCAGAAAGACGCCGTATCCGCAAAGTTCTGAAAAATGCGGAAAATTACAGCGGAGAATTTGCTCCTGACTTCTGGGTCGGCAATACCCGCTACGGAGCTGCTGTGAATTTTGAAAATTGCCGCAATTGGGAAGTCAAGCCGGATAGTGCGGTGGTATTTGACGGCAAAAATCAACTCCGTTTCAACTTCATCAATCTGCCTTTTGAAGTAAACAAGGCGATAACCTGGAAATTTTACTTTTCGATCACCCCGCTGCGGAAATTTTCCGACACCTGGCGGCAGGGCAAATTCCGTACCCGTTACGGAAGCATGACGCCGACTGACGGCAATCAGATGATCTACTGGGGCGGAAGTTTCTACAGTTTCAGCGGCGTCTACAATAATATGTGGATACGGGAAAAACTTTTCCGCGATGTGGCAGAATATGACAAAAAACGTCAGCCGGATGTTGGGATAATGCACTACACCATCCACTGGCTGATAACGCCAAGGGCGGTATTTGAATACGGCGGTAAATATTATCTGATGGAAAATCCCGAACTGATGGAAATCTGCCGTAAATACGGAACTCTCGCTGCAGGGTATTCAAAAGGTTGGAAAAATGTTCCGGAAAATCGTCAGAAATTCACCGACTGGCAGGAATTGAGCACAATAATCGGCGGAGCAGATCAACTTTTCACCGGAGTGAAAACCGTGGCAACAGACGTTTACAGTGTGCATCTTTCGCCGGATTATATCGATTATCTGGTAAAGCAGGCTGAATTGCCACTTTCTCTGGGGTCACGTGGAATTTATGCCGACGGACTGCGTCCGGTGAAAGATTACCGCAACGCGTTTACCGACCGTTACGGCAAAGTATGGGGAAATCACGACATTCCCGGAGTACGGAAACTTTACCGGGAGATCCGCAAAAAAGTTCAATCTCTCAAACCGGCAGGTCAGATGATCGCTCACAACAGCGAATTGCCTTATACACCGGCTCTTGCCTACTTTGATATGATCCTGATCGGAGAAACAGACTTTTACTGGTACCAGGAACCGTCGGTTCGCGATCTTTCAAAAAACGGGGATTTTTATTACGCACATATCTGGGGATCACCTGACCGTTTGAAGTTCGTTTATCCCCGTACATGGGGAATTCCGGTAGTACTGCTTCCGGAACTGCGTGGAAAAAACGGAAAAATATTTTCCGGTTCGCCCCGCGGTACCCGCACCATGCTCTGTTACACGATCCAGTTCGATTTTCTCTACTGGCCGCTTTGGTGTGATGCCGCAGAAATCAGAAAATTTGATGCGATCCGGCATAAATTCGGCATGGATTCAAGTGAAGCGGAAACTCTGGAATTTATTCCATACTGGGAAAACACCGTTTTCAAAGCCGCAGATCCGGCAGTTAAAACAGGTTATTATCAGAGAATACCGCAATTCGATCCAAATTTTCCGACTCCGCTCACCCGCAAACACCTTTTGCTGATTTCCAACTTTCAGTTTGCTCCGGCTGATACACTGATAACTTTGCCGAAACTGAAAGATCTCAAAGCAATAAACAGCATGACCGGTGAAGTCATACCCCTGAAAGACGGGAAATTGCCGGTTAAACTTGATCAATATGATTTTACTGTAATCGAAATAAGCGGAGAGGAGGAATAAATTATGGCAAAAGTCAGCCGCTTTAATGGTTTCAATATATTCACCCCCGACCAGCAGGAAAGTGCGGAATCCCGACAGCGTGGTGAATATGCAGAACTTCGCAACCGGGAATTTCTGGATAAATTCACTATTCCGGAAAAACCGCCGATACCGATAAGCGGCACCTTCATCTATGCCCATGCCCCGGATTACGGCGGCTGTGTCACGCTTGATTGGCATCAGGAGGAATGGGAAAAGTTATTTGCCGGTTTTCAGGAAAAAAATCTGGATACCGCAATATTTCAGGCAGCTGTATGGAAAGAACTTGAAGAGTGCTATTATCCGTCAAAATATTTCGGAAATTTCCGCTGCTGGCAGGTCATACCCGAAATGTTGAAAGCGGCAGAAAAATACGGTATAAAAGTTTATTTGGGCGGCTATGGTTCGACGACCGGATGGGATCCGGGATTCAACCGGGAAACGGCAGAAAAAGAATTTGCCGCTCAATCCGGATGTTTACTGGAATTAAGCAGATATGCCGATGATTTTGCCGGAATTTATCTGGCTCCGGAAACCGCATTTTTCGGTAATGCCCCGGGGGAAAGAGAAAAACACCTGAATTATCTTTACCGCAAATATTTCACCTGGATCAACGAAAATCTGCCGGGTAAAGAGATCATTATTTCACCATGCAGTAAATATTATCCTGATTCCGCAGAAAAATTTGTCAACTTCTGGGATACCGTATGGCAGGATGTTGAAAATGCGATCCTGGCTCCGCAGGATTCCGTCGGAAGCCGCTGCTGCACTCTGCCGGATCAACCGGAAATGTGGGATTGCTGGAAAATCGTGGCACAACATCACCGTATGAAACTCTGGGCGGATATCGAATTATTTGCCCGTATCGGCGGGATCGATCCGGATTCGGCACTTGCCGCCCCGGCGGAAAGAGTTGCCGCACAATTGACTCATGCTGCCGCCGCTGTGGAAAAATGTGTCTGCTGGGAATATCCATACTTTGCCGGAAACGTACAGGGAGGCAAAGAGTTGTCAAAATGGCTTTTTCAATAGAATATTTTTGAAATAAACAACATCAACCCGTGAAAGGAGTGAGATTTTTATGAAACACAAATTTTTACTGTTGCTTGCGATCTGTTCTTTATCAGCAGTCAATGCCAAAGAACTTTTTGTAATGCAGTCGGCAAAGGAGATGACTCCGACCAGAAACATCAAAGTAAATGAAAAAGGTTTTGTGATCGGTAAAACCTCTGTCATTTATTCTTCCCGGTTATTTGCCTTTGATCCGGCAAAAGCGTGGAAAGGTACGGCAAAATTCCGTATCGTGATGCTGCTGGAATCATCTGAATCCGGTGCGGAAGTTGAATTCAGTCAACTTAAACTTGAAGAATTGTGATCAAAGATTGAAAAATATCCATATTGAAGTTATTTTAAATAAACAGCATATTTTTCAGACACCAATAAAAGGAAAAAGAAAATGAAAAGACCGAAGAGAAAATCAAGTTTCCTGCATGCCGGAGTAAAACCGGGCTTTATTCTTATTGAATTGCTGGTTATCTCCTCGCATCTCTGCCGTGATTTTATGCAGAGTATATCAAAAAGATACAGGGCAGAGAAGAGGCTTTTCTCACCTGCACGTGTGCAGGTGAAGCAGCGCTGCTTCACCTTGATAGAGCTTCTTGTTGTAATCGCGATAATCGCAATTCTGGCCTCAATACTGCTCCCTGCTCTCAATTCAGCAAGAGAAAGAGGCAAACAGGCTTCATGCATCAACAACCTCAAGCAGATCGGTTTGGCAGAAGCTATGTATTCTGATGCCTATGATGACTACATCGTACCTACTTTACAGAATGGTACGATCTGGCTGGGCATATTCCGCAATTGCGGTTTGGCAAGCCAGGCATTGGAAGATCCGACCTATTCATGCCCCGGAGAAAAAACTCCGTACAAGACAAGCAGCGGCGGTGAAACCATGTTTACTCAGCACCATGACGGATGGACTTATCAGTATTCAAAAAATGATGAGTGCCACGGTACCGTCGGAACTGCCCCGAGTGGACCGCAAAAAGTCACTAAGCTCAAAGGGACCTCTGCGGTTATGTTCGTAACCGAAGCAAAACATTCTGCTTTCGGCTCTACCACCACCTATTTTCTGCTCAATTATGAATATGGCGGCAGTTCCAGTGACACGGGTATTCCGAATCAGGTAAAGCATCGGCATGACCGGAATGTAAATACCGTATATTTTGACGGTCACACCGGCTCTCATAAGATTCCCAACAAACCGGCGAACTATTTCTTTGACGGTTCTGCGGCAAAATAAAAAAGGAAGGATGATTCTATGAAAAAATTGATTTTTACAGCCATCCCGCTTATTCTCACTGCTTTATGCGGTGCATTGGAAGTCAGGGTTTCCAACGGCACTGTCAGCGTAGCCGGGGATGGAATGAACTTCACTGTCAAAGATGGTGTTATAACCTCCCTTTCCGGTCAGGAATTTTCAAAAGCACCTAATCAGCCGGCTGGTTTGGGGATTCTCCGGAGTGTGGACCTGCTCCGTTCCGGACACATGCCGTGGGGAGAACCGGCACTGAATCAGGCGCTCAACGCAAAATTCGATTATTCAAACTACTTCCGCCCCTGTTCCCGTTCCAAAGTCCAATTCGAAAAAACAAAAGACTCTCTGCGCATCATCTGGACTGGATTATCCAATAACAAAGAGTTCATTCCCGATGCCGTTTACAGCATGGAGTTTTCACAACGCAAAGACGGAGCCATGCAGGTTTCTGTTTCCGGCAGTTATGACAAAGGCGGTGTATTCGGAGCGGTCGTTCCCTTCGGCACGATCAAATCACGAAATATTGTGACTCCTACACTGGGCGGTATGAAATACTTTACCGGTTCCCCCGCGATTCTGACCTTCGGAACACCACCGTATCTTGAAGCGCCCTTCTGCGCGGTAGAAACCGGCAATGGAAAAAGTTTCGGTATCTGGCTTGAAGATCCGACTTTCCGTCCGGCGTTTTTTGCGATCGCCCGTACAGAAGAAGGATTTGCTCCCACCGTTGAAATCAACACCCTTATTCCTTATGAAGATAAAACTTCGGTGACTGCACCTCCGGTGTTCTTCAATGTGTTCAATGGGGACTGGAAAGCCGCGGCAACACCGTTCAGAAATTTCTACAAGAATACTTTTGCAAAGGAAATCGCGATACGCGACGGGGTCAAATGGGCAAAAGATATTTTTGTGCTGTCAGGGGTTGAATACAAACTTCCTGACGATGAAAACCTTGCGAAGTATGTTTCACTTTACGGAAAAGACAAAATACTGATGATGACGTGGAATGCCCGCGCCGACGGCTGGGATATGAATCTGCCTGAGTGGACCCCGCGTGCCGGTTATGTTGAAGGCGTTGCAAGGGCACACAAACACAATATCCGTACAATGGCTTATGTCAACATCTGCTGTGCGAATTACTATTCTGATGCATGGAAGAAATATAATTTGGATAAAATTTTCCTTACCCGCAAAAACTCCATTTACCAGTACAAAAATGAAGAAAACAAAACCGGAGCCAAAGCTCTGAATATCGGCAACGATGACTACGGTGCAGCCCCCGACCTGATGAAAAACATCACAAAAGGCAGCTGCCTTTACGGTGACCTTCTCTCGCATTTGTGGCGGGAATTTCATGTAAACCTCATGAAAAAATGGTATGCAGAAACAAAGACAGATGCAAACTATGAAGATACATCAGGTACAACAGGAGATCATGGCAACGGTATCGTCCGCGGTTTGAGTGCCGGACAGGGAGATGCGGAACAAATGCGGTTGCTCTTGCAGGGACAGCCCCATGTCCCCAATGCCGGAGAATTTGCTCCGGCGGCAGTTGCCTTCGGAATCACCTGGCCGTTGAATTATCCTACTGTCTACGGCAATCATGCCTTCAGAATAAGCCGTCTGCACCGTCAGGTTCCATTGACCAACTATCTTTACGGTTACCGTCAACTGTTGACAGATAACCGCGGATACTCCGACTTTCTCAAATATCTTCAGAGTGCAGTCGGGGATATGGTCGGCGGATTCGGCTTCATCGCCTCCGATTTTATCCTCGACAACTCGGTTGAAGAAATCGAAAAATCCAAAAGTTATGATGGATTCCTGCACCGCAGAGCAAAACTTTTCTCTGAAAAAAATCTTCAGAACTATTATCCGGAAGGCAGTTATCCGGAAAACATCTCTGCCATGTACAAAGGAAAAGACGGCATCTATTCTCTTTACGACAACGGCTTTTTACAGGAAATGCGTTCTCCTGCGGGCAAAGCACTCTACGGCAGAGTCAATGGAACAAATAAAGTCAGGAGTGTTCTTGCTCCGGTAAACTGGCCGTTCTTCAACGGGAAAGAGCTTTCAGGATTGAATCCGGATGAGTTTTACTGCCTGTTCAGTGATATCGACAAAACGGCGCTTTACGCTGACACACTGCCTGACGGGGTTTATCTGGAAACATATTTTGATACTCCGTCAGCGACTTTCCTGAAGTTGAACTCAAAAAATCACAAGGAAACGGAGTTTCTGCTCAACAGCCGCATCCAATATGAACACTGTACCGTCAATGGTAAAACGTGGATCCCCGGGACTCCGGTAAAAGGCAAACTGCCGCTTTCGGTTATCTGTTTCAAAAAAGGGAACAGCAACGCTTATGCCGTTTGGAAAGTCTCTCCCGGACAGATGGAAGGAGAAAACAGAGAATACAGCACCCTGCCCGATAAGCAGCTGAAAAAGCGGAGTATGAAAGAGCTTCACGGCGGAAATGCTCTTGTTGCGGTTCCGGTAACTGTCACCGGGGAAGATATGGTCTTTGAAGCGATCGTAAGAGATGATTCAAATCTGTTTATCCATCCTCATGACGGAACACTTCTGCGCCTTTATGTCAACGGCAAACAGTTGAAAGAACTGGATTCTACCGGCGGAGTCGAACCGAAATGGATAGGCGACCGTGAAGCAAGAACGTTGATGTTCGACCAACGCTTGCGCAAATGGAGCATTCCGCTGGGCAAAATGTTCAAAAAGGGCGAAAAAGTCCTGGTCAATATCGAGTGTTTCAGCCGCGCCAATACCCGCGGAGATAAAGTATTGTTAACCTACTCAACCAAGGAAGGAAAATAAAAATGAAAAAAATCTTATCAACAGCGGCGGCAGCCGGAATCATGCTGCTGTGTCAGGCAGCGCCCAAAGTGGTCTTTGAAGCGAACTTCACCAAAAGTTTGAACGCCAACGCCAGTACCGACACAATAAGCAAGCGCATACCCCCTTTCCCTGTCAAAACCGGCAAAAACACAACTTTTGAAACCGATAAGGAAAAAGGACTTATCATCGGAGAAGAAAAAGCCAGCGCATACTACGGTATCAAAGGATTGCTGAACGGCAAATCCGGTTCCATTGAGCTTATCGTCCGCAATTTGAACTGGGAAGTAAAGGATCTGAAAAAACACCTGTTCATACAGGCAACTCTCCCCGGATTGCTCTATTTCTACAAGCACTCCAACGACGGAGTTGCGGTCTACTTTTCCAGAGACGACAATAAGCAGAAAGTATTTCTCGGCTGTATGCCGTCATGGAAACTTGATACCGAACACCATCTGGTATTCACCTGGGATAACGGCGAAGTATCGCTTTATATAGACGGCACCAAGGCTCGCAGCAGAAAATTTGAAATGCCTCAGGAAATGCCCACCCGTCTCTATATCGGAACTCCGGGCAAACACCAGCTCAACAGTGACAATACCGCTGTTAAAATGATCAAATTTTACGATTCCGCATTGTCCGCCAAAGAAGTTTTTGCCGCATGCAAAAACAGCCAGCCTCAGGATGAAGATATCATTGAGGAATAAACTCCCGCCATCCCATACCGCTGTCCTCCCGTGGCAGCGGTATTTTTTTATCTGTCCCGGTTACTGCACACAAAAAAAGATTGCTGAAAAAAATTCCCGGCAATCCTTTTTTTTTAATCAGAGCAAATGACAGAAGATATTATTCTTCGGGTTCTTCCTCAAAAAATTCTTCTTCATCAAAATCGATATCATCACTGACATCGTCGAACACTTCTGCAAATTCTGCACCGAGTTCATCGCCGAACTCATCATCGAAACCGTCACCGAGACCGTCATCGCCGAAAATATCGTCGTCATCAAGGTCGCGGCGGGAGAAGTCGTGACCGTCATCTTCATCGTCATCCAGAGAGCTGAAAACATCATCGTTTTCATCATCATAGTCAAGATAATCACCATCAGGATCATCCAACAGAGAACGGACACCGGATATCTGCGCTCCGCACTCAGGACAACAACCGTCCTCTGCTTCGATCGCACTTTCCCGGACTTCGCAATTACAATAGGGACACGTGGTAGCCATAAACAAAAACCTTTCTTTGAAAATTTGAGACTCTCTCTTTTTTTTGAAACAGTTGAGATTGTCCGTTTATAAAACAACACAAATTGTTCAAAAAGGTACTATATAAACATTTTTCAGTTTTTCAAATCGTTTTTTGAAAAAAATCACATTTTTTTTGAACAAAATAGCCCTTTGCCTTGAAAAAACACTGTTTTCGGCGATATATTATATAGAAAGTATGTAAATTAAATAGTGAGGAAAATTTTTCATTATGGCTGAAAATTGTACGTTGCGTTCCCATGCGATCGGGACCGCAAAAAAAATAATTGTCAAAGCCGGAACCCGGCTGCTTACCGATCAAAGTTCCATTGCAAAACTCGTTTCCGGCATAGCAAAACTCCGGGAAGCAGGACATCAGGTACTTCTCGTTTCATCCGGTGCCGTCGGCATGGGAATGGAGCTTGCCGGGGTTTCGCGCCGTCCGGCTGAACTTGCTCAAAAACAGGCATTGGCGGCATTGGGACAAACCCGGCTCATGTCTATATATTCCGAAGAAGCGGCAAAACACGGTTTTACCGTCGCGCAGCTGCTTCTCACCGCAGCGGATCTGCGCAACCGCAGCCGCTATCTCAATGTGATGAACTGTATCAATGCTCTCTGGGAAAGAAATATCCTTCCGGTCGCAAACGAAAACGACTCTGTATCAATTGATGAATTGAAGTTCGGTGACAACGATACCCTTGCCGGCATGCTGACTTCGGTTGCCGGAGCTGATCTGACTGTATTGCTGACCACCGTTGACGGATTGCGTGACCGCGACGAAAACGGAAATCTTGCCGGACGTTTTTCCGTGGTGGAAAAAGTAACCGACAAACTGAAATCCCTCGCAGGCGGAACAGATGACAGTAATCTTTCGATCGGCGGAATGGATTCCAAACTCCGTGCTGCAGAACTGGCAACTGCCGCAGGAGCATTCCTTTGGATCGCTGACGGCAGAGATGAAAAAATCTTTGAAAAACTGCTCTCAGGCGAAGATACCGGAACACTTTTCCTGCCCCGCTCACACCGGGTTCCGGGCAGAAAACGCTGGTTGGGATTTTTCAGCAAAGTTTCCGGCGCTCTTATAGTCGATGAAGGAGCGGTTCAAGCTCTCACTGTCCGGGGAAAAAGTCTGCTGCCATCCGGCATGATCGCTGTGAAAGGCGAGTTCCGCAGGGGAGATACCGTAGAAATCCTTTCTTTGACGCAAAAACCGATTGCAAGAGGTCTGGTAAACTTCGATGCCAAAGATTGTTTGCGGCTCTGCGGCAAACACTCCGGTGAAGTTGAAGAGATCATGGGTAAAGAATCCGAAACCGAAGCGGTTCACCGCGATAATCTGGTGCTGATCGAAGAATGAAAATATTTATAAAAACTTACGGCTGCCAGATGAATGAGCGCGATTCCGAAGCTGTCGGAGCGCTTTTCGTCAAGGCGGGACATACTCTGGTTGAAAGTGAATACGATGCCGATGTGCTGCTTTTCAACACATGCAGTGTCCGGGATGCCGCAGAACGCAAAGCTAAAGGCAAAATCGGCTACATGCGCAAACTCAAGCAGAGCAATCCCGATTTTGCCT
>SUWE01000064.1 GCA_015061615.1 Lentisphaerota bacterium | reverse complement strand
GAGATTCCACAAGGCGGTAGGTTTTATTGTTATATGTCAAATAACCATCATCGACTGTAAGTTGTCCGAAGTTGATAGTTCCATTACCGATGGTCATTGTTACATCTTCAAGGTCATCGGCTTTTGCAGCAAGTTTGTATGTGCCGCTTTTTTGATTTGCTGAAACAGTGATTGTATAAGTTGGAGTTCCAGTGATAAGGGATGCATTGTTGATAATATAATCATCCAATGTTGTGCGCCCCTTTAACGAGAAATTGATAACAGAACCCTGCCAAGCGCTGACAATTGCCCCAGAGTTGATTTGCAATGTTCCATCGACTCTTCCACCGTTATAGATATAGAGTTTTCCGCCAGAATTTACAGTGGTAGAAGTTGCGATTCCGTATACACGTAAAATCCCACCATTTACCGTGTTTGAAGTAGCAATGGCACCAGCTGCAATAATCAACTGCCCATCTTTATTAATTGTATTTTTGAGTGCTATACCGCCGCGTGATACCTCGACATATCCATTGTTTATTGTTGTTTTGCTGGCGGTTCCACCTTTAAAAACATAAAGCTCTGCATAATCTCCATCCAGAGTTGTATTGGATGCTGTTCCACCACTTGAAACTTTGACGTCAGCGTCATCTGCCAATGTTGTATAATTGGCAGTGCCGCCAGACATAACAGTCATAATATGAACACTGGATAGGTTCATGCCTACCATATCCTGACTGCGTGAAATCAATTTTGAATCTGAACAAAGATAACACCCCTGGTATTGACTGACAAAGGTTACATAGGCACCATCTTCGATATACAAATCGGTAAGACCAGGTATATAGTCAATATTTGTTGCTGTTCCGCCTGCTTCCACATTAATAATAGTTCCGCCTTGTATATTATTTGCAATACCTCCAGCATAAACATAGAGTTCAGTATGACCAGAGGTCGCCATTTTGATATCTTCTGCTGTTCCACCATTGTAAATACGCAAATATGCACCTTCATCGTTTAGAGTTACGTTTGAAGCAGTTCCACTACTGTATATAAAAACATGCGCATTGTGACCAATGGTGATATTTTCTGCAGAAGTCCCTGAGTGGAGCGTTGCCTGTCCCCAAAAACCATCTCCTTGTTTAAAAGTCTTTCCTCTGATAGTATTAGGGATAAAAGTTACGTCTGCATTCTCGTCAAAATAAACATATCCACCATTTTCTTTGATGGCAGTTGCAGTTCCTCCATATACATAAAGAAATGCGCAATCACTTACTGTTACACTGACAGCTGTTGTTTCTGCGTGGATAGTTGCCATCGCCGCGGAGGTAGCATTCCCTTCTAAAACCAAGTTGTGGATAGTGTTGGGCACAAAAGTTACTTTTCCGCCATAAGTACCAACATATCCACCATTTTCTTTTATATTTATTGCTTCTCCTCCTTCATCGATAGACAATCCTCCACCTTTGTTGACAGCCACATTATTTGCTTGTCCATAAATATACATCCATCCGCCCAACGTCATATTTTCAGCTATTCCGCCGCGGCTGACTATTATAGTACAGTCTGATTGTACGCTGACATCTGAGATATACCCATTTTTCGTTTCAAATGCTGCCCCTGCATAATTCCCCTGAATGTAAGTATCTGGTGCTACGGTCAATGAAAGAACTGCTCCTGCATGGGCAACAAGGTTTGTAGCTGTTCCTCCCGAGTAGATGTACATCTCACCTCCTTTGTTCAGAATTGTATTGTGTGCTGTGCCGCCGTCGTAGATGTCCATGAAGCCCCTGGAATTAACGGTAGTGTTGTTTGCCGTCCCGCCGTCGTAGATGTCCATGTAGCCCCTGGAATTAACGGTGGTGTTGTCCGCTGTCCCGCCGGAAGAGATGTACATGAAGCCTCCGGAAATAAGGGTGGTGTTGTTTGCTACCCCGCCGTCGTAGATGTCCATTGACGTGCCGCTGGATAGAGTCAATCCATTGCTGATAATGCCGTCGTAGATGTCGTAATTCATAATGATTTTCCTTATGATAAAATTTACTGAAAAAATATATTTTGAGTATAATTTATCATAAGTTTTTTTTTTTCAAGCAGTTGCGTCTGGAAAGTTGCGATTTTTTTGTTTTTTGTGTGTTTTCAGCGGCTTGCAGGCGTTTAGAACTATTTCGGTGAAGTCGGTGCGTCGCAGGTTTCCACAAAAGTTTGTTTGCAGAGGCGCACAAGACTCAATGCAGTATTCTCAGTATCCCCAAAATTCCCAGTTGGTTGCTCCGTCATTCGGCTTGCAGTCTTTTATGGCAGAGTTTTCACCCCGAAATTTTATACAAAAAAAGACTGAGCGCAATTTTTTGCACTCAGCCCCTTTGTAAGTATGCTTACTTTGACAGAACAAACACACAACCGATGGCGAAAAGGTTGGGGAACTGTTTTGTCAGCCGCGGGTAACGTCCGGAAACGGGGTACTCCGCAACGATTTTTATTCCCAGCGATGCACACAGCTCTCTGAAGTCCTGCAAGGTGCAGAAGTGGATATTCGGCGTATCGTACCACTGGAACGGCATCTGCGAACTGCGCGGCATTTTGCCTTTGAATGCCACTTGCAGACGGCAGCGCCAGTGACCGAAGTTGATAACGCTCACCGCGGCAGTTTTACCTATGCTGACGATCTGTTCAAGCAGTTTGTCCGGTCGGCGCGTTTCCTGAAGCGTATGGCTCAATATCGCCAGATCAAAGGAATTTTCCGGCAGATAGTTCAAATCATCATTCAAGTCGCCCTGAATGACGGGAACTCCGTTGCCGACACAGCGGACGATGGAATCCTGATCAATTTCCACACCGAGAACGGAAACCTTTTTTTCTTCTTTCAGGCGGCGGAGAAAGAGTCCATCCCCGCATCCCAGATCAAGCACGCGGCTGTTTTCTTCGACCAATCCGGCGATGATCTCAAGGTCACGGCGGCGGTCGGCATCAAGATTACGTTTTTCAGACATGATACACCTCCTGCTGATAACGGAGGAAATCTCTTACCATACGGCCGAGGGTATCGACTTCCAGCAAAAACGCATCGTGACCGTAACCGGATTCAACTTCGCAGAACGAGACCTCTTTGCGGTTTTGCAGCAGCGCATCGACGATCCGTTTCGATTGGCTCGTCGGAAAGAGCCAGTCACTTGAAAACGACACCACCAGAAACGCCGCTTTGACCTTTTCCAATGCTTTGGCAAGGTCGCCGCCGGTTGCGGCAGTCAGATCGAAGTAATCTGTTGCACGGGTGATGTAAAAGTAACTGTTGGCATCAAAGCGCTCCACAAAGCGTTTGCCCTGATACTGCAAATAACTTTCAACAGCAAAGTCGAAGTCAAAATCGTAATCATAGGATTCGGATTTATCCTGCAGGGAGCGTCCGAACTTTCTGCTCATTGATTCTTCAGAAAGATAGGTGATATGCGCCAGCATACGCGCGGCGGCAAGCCCGCGTGCCGGAACATTATCTTCGGTATAATTTCCGCCGTTCCAGTTGGGATCGGCTTTGATCGCTTCGCGCGCCACCCAGTCAAAGGCGATATTCTGCGGGGAAAACTGGCACGCCGTGGCAATGGGGATGACCGCCTGCATCATATCAGGGTAATCGACCGCCCACTGAAGCACCTGCATTCCGCCCATGGAACCGCCGAGAACGGCGAGCAGTTTTTTGATTCCCAGATGATCGACAAGCTGTTTCTGGGCGCGCACCATATCCGCAACGGTGGTGACGGGGAAACTCATATTGTACGGTTTGCCGGTATCCGGATCAATCGACTGCGGACCGGTCGAACCGGAACAGCCGCCGATAACATTGGAACAAATAACAAAATATTTGTTGGTATCGACCATTTTCCCGGGACCGATCATATCATCCCACCACCCCGGTTTGCGGTCATCGGCATGATGACGTCCGCAGACGTGGGCGTCACCGGAAAGGGCATGAGTGACCAGAACCGCATTGGAACGCCCGGCATTGAGGGTTCCTGCGGTCTCATAGCGGATATTCACCTCTTTGAGAACTCTGCCGCAATCCATTTTCAACGGTTCGGGCAGACGGAAATCCTGCGGTGTCGTGATAAACACCTGTTCATTTGTCAGCTGCGTTTCGATTTTCAAGTACTCCATTGTTATGTTGACAGAAGTATAATATACTTCGCATTTGTATTTTTGTCAACGGTAAAGTGTTAAAAAGAGTTACTCCTGCCGGAGTTTTTCAAGCTGCTGTTCGCAGGTGATCTTCAAAATCTGGTCGAGTACCAGACCGAAATCCCCCTGCATTATCTTGGGCAGATCAAAAGATGATACGTTGAACCGGTGGTCGGTAACGCGGTTCTGCGGGAAATTATAGGTGCGGATACGTTCACTTCTGTCTCCGGTGCCGACTTGGGAGCGCTTGTCAGCGGCAAGTTTTTCCTGTTCCTGCTGCTGTTTCTGCTCAAGCATTCGGGCATAAAGGATACGCAGGGCGATCTCTTTGTTGCGATGCTGGGATTTTTCCTGCTGGCTTGCGACGGATAATCCGGTGGGAATGTGCGTGACCCGTACAGCAGAGTCGGTCGTATTGACATGCTGACCTCCGGCGCCGCTGGAACGGAAGACATCAAAACGCAGATCTTCGGGCTTGATATCCAGTTCCACCGCTTCGGCTTCAGGCATCACCGCCACAGTTACCGTTGAAGTGTGTATTCTGCCGCCGGCTTCAGTCGCCGGGACCCGCTGGACACGGTGGACTCCGCTTTCAAATTTCATCTTGCTGTAAACGTCGCAACCGGAAAGGGAGAAGGATACATCTTTCACACCGCCGAGGTCGGTTTCTGTCTCTTCGAGGATTTCCGCCTTCCACCCCTGCGATTCGGCAAAGTGCAAATATGCACGGAATAGTTCCCCGGCAAAGAGTGCCGCCTCATCACCGCCCGCCGCAGGCTTTATTCCGACGATGATATTTTTTGCATCATTGGGATCCGGCGGCAGCAGTGCCAGCTGAACTTTGCCTTCAAGGATAACGTTTTCTTCATTGAGAAGGTTTATTTCCTCCTCAAGCAGTGAACGCATTTCCGCATCACTTTCGTTGGCAAGAAGTTCTTTGTCTGCGGCAACGGAACTCAAATTTGCCACCCAGCGGTCAAAATCTGCGGCAAGGGTATTGAGTTTGCTCAACTCCTGATTGAGCTGACGGAATTTTTGCAGATCAGCGAAGATTTCCGGAGACGAGAGGGCGCTCTCCAGTTCCCTGCTGCGGGAACGGAGTTTGTCTATGTGTTTTTCTATATCTGCCGGAGTCATAACTGATTAAAAAAAAACTTGCCGGCATGCCGGCAAGTCGGATTTCTGTAAATGAAAATTACGCTTTTTTGTAGCGGCGGTTGAATTTGTCGATACGGCCTGCGGTATCAACGAATTTCTGTTTACCGGTGAAGAAGGGGTGGCATTTGGCGCAGATACCGACTTTGTACTCTTTGCGGGTGGATTTGATGTTCCAGGTGGCACCGCAAGCGCAGGTCACGACTGCGTCGCCGTAAGCAGGATGAATGTCCTTTTTCATTGTACGATCTCTCTTTTTATGTTGATATAATTTGTTCAAAAACTTGTCAAGATAATAATATACACACGATTTTCTTTTTTTCAAGTAAATCCGGCAGATTTTCTTAAAAATTACTCCTGATTTCTGCCGCTACATCATCAATTATCTGTTCGAGGGAGTGTTCCGCACTCCAATTTACCAGATTTTTCAACTTTTCGGTTGACGGTCTGCGGCGGCGCATATCCTCAAAACCTTTGTTGTACGCAGCTTCGTACGGAATCACTTCAATTTCAGACGAACTGCCCAGACGGGAGATCACCAGTTCTGCAAGTTCCTTTATCGTGATGAGCCGGTCACTGCCGATATTGAAGATCTCACCGATACTGCGGTCGTCATCCAAAAGCAGCAGCAGCGCTCTGACCACATCGGAAACATGGCAGAAACAGCGGGATTGTCCGCCGTCACCGTAAACTGAAAGCGGCTTGTTCTGCAAGGCATTGCTGACAAAACGGGGAACCACCATTCCGTATTTTCCGGTCTGGCGCGGACCGACTGTGTTGAAAAAGCGCACCACTGTTCCCCGCAGACCGGCGGACTGGTGATATGCCATAAGGTAAAACTCATCGAGTAATTTACTGCACGCATAGCTCCAGCGGGAGTGATACGGGGAGCCGATAAGCAGATCGTCGCTTTCACTGAAGCGCTCATTTTCCGATTTTCCGTAAACTTCGCTGGTCGAAGCGATAAAAAGCCGTTTATCCAGTTCCGATGCGATCTTGACCACATTCGCTGAACCGTCGATATTGGTCTGTATCGTGCGAACGGGGTCGTTTACGACCAGTTCCACGCCGACGGCGGCGGCAAGATGAAAGACTGCATCAGAACGCTCTATCAATTCGTACAGCAATTCTGTATCTTTTGATACATCCATTTCAAAAACTTCCGGCGCTTTGTTGTCAACAGTGCGGATATTTTTTCTGCTGCCGGTTGAAAAATTGTCGGCAATGATCACATGGTCCCCCCGTTTGAGCAGTGCTTCGGAAAGATGACCGCCGATGAAACCGGCTCCGCCGGTAATAAGAATATTCATTTGGATTCCTCCGTCTGCTTTTTCGGGAAGATTTTTTCAAAAATCAGCATTACCGGACCTGAAAGCAGATATGCTATCGTCAGAAAGGTCAATCCGTTTATCCGGAAACAGCACACAATGGCGATCATCAGCACCACCAGCGGCAGTTTTTTGCGGTTGCGGCGGATGGACATCAGCCATTTGCCCGCATGGATATACGGAATCGTACTGTTCATCAGAATGCCGAGCAGTGCTGAGTACGCCGGCAGTATCCACGCCGCATAAACCGGATACTCATTGTAAAGTTTGTTTGACCAGAGGAAAAATACCGCAACACAGATAGCCGCCGCTCCGCCGGGGGAGGGGAGTCCGGAAAATTTGTCGGAACTCTTTTGTTTTGTAGTTGCATTCACATTATAGGTTGCAAGGCGCAGTGCCGCTCCGCCGATATATACTGCGCAGAGAACATAAATATACGCGTGCTGCCAGAAATTCATTTCCCAGCCGAAAAGAAACTTCGATGCCGAGGCGACCATCACCGCCGGAGTCACACCGAAAGTTACCATATCCGAGAGTGAATCCATCTGTATTCCGTGCAGACTCACTGCGTTGAGCAGTCTGGCGGCAAAGCCGTCAAACACGTCGAAGATCATTGCGAAAAAGACCATCGCAGAACAGATGACGAATACTTTCATCGCTTCGTCGGATGAGGTTCCGGCATGGATGGGCAGTATCAGTAATATTGCGGCAAATCCGCACAGGGAGTTGCAAATAGTCAGAAAATTGGGAATGTTTTTAATAAACTTCCTCTGTGAATGCAGAAATGCGGAACTTTTTTTCATATTCAAACAGTCTCTTTCTGTGTATATTTATGTTTTTACGTGATCTTTTGCTGATCTACCTTCTTAATATAACCCTATAAAGCACTTTTTACAACTTGAGTTTACTTTTTTTCATGCAGATGCAGTTTGAGTATCCTCTTTATTTCCTGGATCGCCAGCGGATTCTGCTGAACGCTGTGACCGGATTTTACCACGATCTCACTCTTTGCATCATCCAGATGACTGCTTGAGTAGGGGACTACTCCGTCACTGCCGCCGGGGATACCGGCGGAACTGCTGTTGCCGATGACCGAGTGATAGGGAATATCCGCCATCGGCAGACGGTTGAGCAGCTGCAATGCGGTACCGTCAGGTGAAAGATTGTCTATTCCGTTGAATTTTTTCATCATTTCTTCGCGTCCGGCATCCGGATGATTCAGCAGCAGTTTGAATAAATGCGCATTGAAATCAAAGAATGACTTCGGAATTTTTATCATTGATGCCCCCATTTTTCCCACCCAGCTGCGGGCAAGATCAGACCCCCGGTGCGGTACGGCAATAAAAATGACCCGTTTGACCGATTCCAGCGGCTCAAAAATCATCAGTTTGCGGAAGTTTTCATCCTTGTGATCTATTGAACCGTAGTATTTTTCTCTGGTGATGAAACTGCTCAGCAGATCATCGTCTGAACGTGAGATCACCAATCGGGCAAGCAGTCCGCCCATTGAGTGACCGATAAGGATCATCCGGTCAAATTTTTCAATATTGTGTTTCCCTTTTACCAGCCGTTCACGCTCCTTTTGCAGCGCCTGACGCAGCTGCATCGCCGAGACGAATATCGGATAGCCGCTTGAATAGGAAAAACCCATAAAACGGTAGTGTTTCCGCAGTTCCGGATCGCTCTGCAATGTGTTTATCAGCTGAAGCCATGTGCGTATATCGGACATCAATCCGTGGACAAGCACGACCGGTATCCGGTTGTCATCGTGCGGTTCAATATGATAAAGACCTTCGGAATTGCTGGTTTTTTCTATCAGGAATGTTCTTTGCAGAAGGTTGAATACCTGCGGTTTGCGCACCATGTACGCCAGCGGAGTGGAAAAATCCTGCGCCAGCGGCAACTTGAATCCATGCATCGTGATATCATCCATTGAACGGGAGTCAAGATATATCAACGATGCTCTTTTCTGCCGGGGCATATCTTTTACATCATCTATTTTTATCAGCAGTGTCGCGGGGATGACCTGATCTTCTGCGAAGACTGTTCCGGGGATAGCTCCGTTGTTCAGTTCGCATATCAGCGGTGTTCCAAGCCCGAAACGGCGGCTGTCATGGGTCAGATTTTCCGGACGGTAGTCGGAACAGAGCATGAATCCGGCGATTTGACCGGCATTGACCGGCATCTGGAAAAGCGGTTGGGCAAAATATACTTTCTGTCCGCCGGCGGCAGTAAGTTCAAAGCCGCTGGCGTTGTGAAGTTTTCTTGTCTGCAAATATGAAAAAAGTTCAGTCAGCGCAAGGTTGTAGCACTTTACTGCAATGACCGCTTCCGGATCAAAGAGACGGGGAGAGTTTTTCCGCGTAACTTCAGAAATGTAAACCGAGGTGTAAAGCAGGGTCGTCAAATCGTATTTTGCGGCAAGGTCAGGATCACCGCGCAACGATGAGGCGATCATCTGCGAGGTTTCGGCGATTGCAGTCAGGATATTTTCCGACGGATCGGTTTCGTAGAGTCTTTCCAGTTCGCGGATGAATATTTCCGGAGAATCTTCCATTTCCTTTTGAAGCAGATGATTTCCCAATACGTTGACTGTTTCAGCGCTCAAACCGCCATTGAATACAAAACTGTCCTCATAATTTTTTCTTCCGCTGTTCCCGACATATTTTACCGCAACATCGGATTGACAGCCGGTAAATATGACGGTGCAGACGGTCAGAAAAATGAGTATGAGTTTTGCTTTCATCGCCTTGTCCCCTTCAATCTGTTTTTGCAGGGAGTACGGATTTTACCGAAAAACCGCGATATATCTGCGGAATCAGATATTTTGCGATCGAAGCTGTCGGCAACGCAAAGATCATACCCGGAATACCGGCAATGATCGCGCCGAGCAGTACGACGATGATCGTTTCAAGAGTACTCAATCCGAGTGATTCACCGATCACCGCAGGGTAGAGGATGAACTGTTCCACGATGCCGTTGTAAATCAGATAGCAGATGATTATTGCAATAAGTATTTCCATCGAGGCACTTCCGGCAACGATAGTGACGAGCAGCGTCAGGGCGCATGAAATCACCGGTCCCAGATAGGGCAGGGCGATCCCGCAGCCGGCAACAACACCAAGCGGAAAGAAGAACGGCACGCCGAGAAAGAAGAAGCATGTGGTGTAAACGGTTGAATCCACAAGGATCAATGTGAGATAACCTTTCAGCCATGTGCGGAAACGGAAGGTTATTCCGTCGATTATCCGGCAGGTTTCCCTGATTACACTTTCATCGGCTCCGGGCAGCCAGATGCCGTTGAAAAACATTCTCACGATATACTCACTGCCGGAGTGTCTGCCGTTTTTCGAGTTGCGGAACTCCGCAAATTTGAAAAGGAAAAGCAGGGCAAAAAAGAGTGTCAGCAGCAAATCGCAGAGAATGCTCACTATTCCGCCGATGACAGTTCCGGCAAAGTTCACTATTCCGCCGCTTTTACTGATGACATTTTTTATTGCATTATCCCGGAATTCCGGATTGCTTATCATCTTTTCCAGATGCTCAAAGCCTTTGTTCACCAAAGGTACCGACTCCAGTTCACTGCGGATTTTTTCCAGAATGATATTGTATTTTGACACCTGCGGAGTATTTTCGCCCTTGAGAGAGCTGATTTGCTCATTTTCCCAGTTGCGTATGGAGTTTTGCAGGTTTTTCATATAATGACCGGTCAGTTTTGATATGCCGAAGGTCAATATTCCTGCAAAAAGCAGTACCATTATGCAGCAGAGCGAGACCGATTGCCGGATGATTTTCTGCCGGGATTTTTTTTCAGCTTCAGCCGGAGTCACTGCGGAAGCGGGAGTTTCCCGGCGGGTGATCGCTTCCGCAAGTTTTTTAAGCGGTTTTACCGGCAGGGTAAAGAGGGTTATCAACCAGAAAACCAACCCTTTGCCCGAAGCAAGACGCTGCTCAAAAAAGTGTTCAAGCGGCAGAAGGATGCAAGCCAGAAGCAGACCGAAGATGACCGATTGCAGATATTTTGCTGTAAGCATGAATACTGCGATTATCACCAGTGCGGCGATGATTCCCCGGCTGGAATTGCGCAAACGCTGTTTCTTCTGTTCTTCTTCGGTTATTTTGCGGAAAAATGCGGAAAACTCCTCATTATCCACTCCCAGTTGAGCGGCGGTTTTTCTCACATAAGCAATGTCGCCTGAGCGTGCATTTACTGCAACCGCAAGGATTCCGAGAAATTTTGCTGTCTTTGAGGCGATCTCCGGATTAGTTATGCGGAGAAACTCCGCTGAACTTTCTGTCTCTGCCGGAGTTGTAACTGCCAGAGCATTCATCAGATCTTCGACCACCGTGCGCTCAAGATGCTCTTCCAGAAGCGTGCGGAATATTGTCCGGCGTTCACCGTTGATATGACCGTCTGTGCTTATAAGCGGGAGCGCCAGAGAGAGGAAGGCATTACTGAGCTTTTTTTTGCCGTTTTCCTCATCTCTGCCGTAGAAAAACTCTGTGAATGCAGAAAAAGTCTCTTTCAGATTCCGGTTCGCGATCTGCCGGAATCCGAAAAAGTTTTTGAACCGCTCAATATGGAACATTGCGAGTTATTCCGCAACTTCAACGCTTTTGTTTCCGGCGACGACTTCACCGATATGTTCGGCGGTATAACCGTTGGCGCGGATGATTTCAAGCGCGCGGGCTTCGGCATCTGCCGGAACGAACCAGACCATGCCGACACCCATGTTGAAAACTCTGTACGCTTCGGTGTGGGAAACGCTGCCTTCTTCGACCATCAGCTTGAAGATCGGCGGGACCGGCAGGGCTGAAGGATCGAATTTGACCGAGACATCCGCCGGAAGAATACGGGGAACGTTGTCGTAAAGACCGCCGCCGGTGATATGGGCGATACCGTCGAGGGCAAGACCTTCGTTCATCGCCTGACGGATGGCGGGGTAGTAGCATATATGCGGATGAAGCAGCGCTTCACCAACGGTTTCACCGAGAGACTCCACATAACTCTGCGCAGTGTATTTGCCGCTGTCGAAAAGGATTTTGCGGGCAAGACTGAAACCGTTGGTGTGCGGACCGTTGGAGGCAATACCGATGGCAACATGACCCGGACGGATCTTT
>SUWE01000063.1 GCA_015061615.1 Lentisphaerota bacterium | reverse complement strand
GACAGGAGGGATGAAATTTGCTCCACGAGTGCCACTCTGGGGAAGAAATTCCCCAGACCCCCTTGTCCCGGCGAAGCCTTGTGCGAAGACGGATCGCGGCGGCGTGCAACGCTCGCCGCAACTCTTAATGTGGACTGCTTTACTTTTACTTGAAATCTGCCATTGCTCAAACATTCGTTTTGAGCAATGGATTTTTTTACCCTGCAAACTTTACAAACAGATTTATTTCAAGCTGAAAAAGGCTGCTGCTAAACAGCAGTTTTTTGCACACGACTCCGTTTTTTCATGACGAAATCTGTTGCCGGGGTTGCATTTTCCGTTGAGCAGAGATATATTAAAGTTGAAAGGAAAACGGCTGCTATGGAAAAGAAAAAGATCTACGTTATATGCAATTCACACCTTGATCCGGTATGGCTCTGGAACCGTTCCTCCGGACGCAGTGCCAATCTCAATACGATGCACTCGGTCGTGCGCATGATGGATGAGTTTGCCGATTTGAAGTTCACCTGTTCATCGGCAGCTCTTTACCGGAATATCGAAGATTACGACCCCGCACTCTTTTCCCGCATACAGGAGCTTGTGAAAGAAAAACGGTGGGAGATCACCGGCGGCTGGGAAGTTCAGTCCGATGTGATAATCAGCCGCCTTGCCACACTGCTCCATCAGGCAGAAAGCGGCAAAGCGTACTTCAGAGAGAAGTTCGGTGCCGATGTAAAAACCGCCTATTGTGTGGACTCCTTCGGTCACAGCGCCGGACTGCCCAAAATCCTCAACGCCTCCGGCTTTACCCGTTACGTTTACATGAGGAGCAACCCGACTCCGGGAGTCTTCCGCTGGGCGGCTGATGACGGTTCAAGCGTGACTGCGCTGCACATTCTGCACAGTTACAACACCGGTGCAGGGGATGATTTTCTCAAGCTGGCGCTGAAAAAAAATCTTGAATCTCCTTTGAGTCATCAGGCGATGTTCTTCGGTGTCGGTGACCACGGCGGCGGAATTTCCCGCAGAGAACTGGCATTCATCCGCGAAATGCAGAAGGAATACGATATCGTATTTTCCACACTTGAGGAGTATTTCAATGTGGTCGAAAAGTTTCCGCTTGAAACCGTCACCGGCGAACTCGGTCCGATATTCCGCGGCTGTTACTCAAACTGTCACGAAGTCAAGCGCAAAGTCGCCCGCGCCACCGGAAAACTCCTCACCGCCGAAAGACTCGGTGCAACAGCGCAAGAGTTGGACAAACCGTGGAAGGAACTGCTGTTCAACCATTTCCACGATATCCTGCCCGGAACAAGTATCCGTGAAACCTTTGAAAAAGATATCTTCCCCGGTCTCGGCAGTGTTGAACATGAGGCATCAGCCATCATCGACCGGCAGATATTCCGCCACACTGCGCAGCTGGATACCACTTTCATGCACGAAGGCGGAGTGTTTTTCTTCAATCCCCATCCGTTTGTCAATAAAACGATCATGAGTCTTGAAGGCTTTGCCGACCCCAACCGCAGCGGCAGAAATTTCAATGTTCTGCGCGATGAAGCAGGTAATGAATACCCGTTGCAGATACTGCCGCCGGCATCGGTTCTCGGTCCCTGCGGAGTGCCGTGGGGCAAACTGACGGCGGTGCTGGAACAAAAAGCATTCGGCAGAAAAGCGCTCGCCTACGGCGTGTCGGATAAAAAATTCCCCGAACCCGGCTTTGAACGGCAGTACAAACTGCTTGAAAATCTTTATTTTGAAGTGTGTTTCGATGATACCCGCACATGGGGATTCGGTCTTGAGCGTTTCAACTCCACACTGGCGAAACTTGAAGCCGTTGAAACAGAGGAGTTTATCAACGGTCCGGTTTGCAGCATCCTCAGGGCGCATTACAAATACGGCAAATCCACGGTGCGGCTCGATCTCTGTCAATACGCGGGAATCAGCGAAACCGGCGTCAAAATCCGTCTGGATTGGCACGAAGTGCGCTGTGCGCTCAAACTCTGCTGGGCTCATCAGCTTGACCGGCCTGAGTTTTTCACCGGTTCGGCGGGTGCGGCCGTCTGCCGCATGGATAAAGCAAATTACGATTGGCTCGCGGAGGAGTGGCGCGGGAACCGGGTCGTTCCGAAAAATCCTTTCACCGGCGAATTTTCGATGATCGACTGGTGCGCGGCAAAAGATGAGCAGCGCTGTGCGGCGTTCTTTGCTCCGGATATCCACTCGTGTGACCATGCGGATAATGTTTTGCGCCTGACCATCCTGCGCCCGGTGCGTTACGCGGATTATATCAACTTCGCCCCCAATGAGGAGTCCGGCTGGATGGATCTCGGCGTGAATGAGCGTTTGTTGTGGCTGGCGGAGTACGGCAATATCCCCGTTGCCGCGCTGCCGAAACTTGCCGACAGCCGCCTTACCACGGGAGAAGTTCGCGAAATCACTGCCCATTCCGCCGGAACCGGGATCGCTCTGCCATTTGATTTCACTCTGGATGCCCCGCAGGTGACACTTGTTGAAGTGCGTAAAAACAGTTCCGGAAAAACGGAACTCACCCTGATGAATCACGGTGGCGAAACCGCAGTCACCCTGCCCTGCGGAAAAGTCACACTCAAGAAAAATGAACTGAAACAGCTTGAGTTTTGAGCAGATTTGTGCAAGACAGTTAAATAATCCTGAATTTTTGAAGACTCTAACTTGTTAAATGCAGCTTTCAGCATTATATTATGCAAAAGCATTATGTTGAGGTAATTTCAAAACTGATTCAAAAAGAGATTGAAAAGAGACCGTTGAGGAGATGAAAGCTGGTAGTTTGAGGGCGCTACCCAAAGCAGTAACGCCCGAAAACGCCCCAGTTTCAGATCGCAACGGGAATTTTCAAGAATTTTTGAGAACTTTTGAAATTGCCTCGTTATAAAGGAAGTTGCATTATGAACAAAATAAACAGATTTCTGCCTTCGTATTTTCTTGTTATCTACATTATATTTATTCTGACGACCGCGCTGTTCACGCTGCGGATAAGCTCGTGGAGCATTGCAACGGTACTGATAATCACTCCGTCGCTGCTGTTTTATCCCTTTTTACAGCTGCTTCCGGCGCTGGCACTTTCCCAGGCAGCGGGGTGGAGTCTGTGCAAAGCGCCCAGAGCGCAGCTTGCAGTCACCGGAACAGTTACCGTGCTTGCGGTCTATATCGTCCACCTCTTTTTACTGCTGGATGCCGGATTGTACTTCCGTTACGGCTATCATGTGAATCCGCATGTGCTGAATATCTTCACCACTCCCGGCGGATTTGAAGGAATGGGCATGCGTCCCAATGAAATAGCCATGCTCGGTGCCGGCATCGCCCTGCTTGCGGCGCTTCACGCCGGAATATTTATCCTCTTTGCCAAAGTTGAAAAGCTCAGTTTCCGGAAGATTTCTTCGTGGAAACCCTTTGCCGTCACCGTTCCGGTTCTGGCGCTGACTTTTGTGATCCCTTACTTTACATACACATACTCGCACTACACGATGAACTCCCACCCGCTTCTGGCAGCCGATGCGATACCGCTTTACATAAAAGGCACCAGCGGTTCACTTTACAAATCTCTGGGAGTGAAAAAACCGACGCGCGAAGCAATGATGATCAAAATCAGCCGCAACAGCACCCTTCAGGCGTATCCGGCAAAACCGGTGACGCGCACAAAAGAGCGGAAAAAATACAATGTTTTGTGGCTGGCGTGCGAATCGTGGGCGGCAAGGCTTTTCACTCCGGAAATCATGCCGAATACGGCGAAATTTGCAGAAAAAGGTATCCTTTTCAAAAATCACTATTCCGGCGGCAACGTCACCCGTCAGGGGGTGTTTTCCATGTTCTACGGTCTGCCGGGGAACTACTGGCACGCCTTCCTTGCCGCGCGCCGCAGTCCGCTTTTCATCGACTGGCTCAAAGAAGACGGCTACACCTTCAAGTGTCTGACCTCCAGTAAATTCACCTATCCGGAGTTCGATCAGACGGTCTTTTTCGCCGTTAAAAGCGAAGATATGCACAGCGATGCTGAAGGATTGAGTTTTGAACGCGATCAGCGCAACGTCAAAAAGTTGATAAGCTCCCTTGAAGCAAGTGCAAAATCAGAAAACCCCGCCTTCAACTTCATGTTTTTTGAATCGTGCCATCACCCGTACAGTTTTCCTGAAGAAGCGACACTTTACAAGGATTACATCAACCCCTTCAACGCAGTCAATGCCACCGCCGCCAACGGTGAAGCGATCTTCAAACGCGCCGCCAACGCCGCACACCACCTCGATATGCGGCTGGGGGAAGTCTTCAATGCGCTTGAAAAAAACGGTCTGCTTGAAAACACCATCGTCGTCGTTGCCGGTGACCACGGTGAGGAGTTCTTTGAAAAGGGCAGACTCGGTCACAGTTCAACCTTCAACAACGAGCAGACCCGCACGACACTGATAATCTACTATCCGGGAGTGAAACCGCAAGTCTATACCAAAATGAGCAGTCATCTGGATATCGTCCCGATGCTTGCCGGATTTTTCGGAGTGCAGAATCCGGCGGAAGATTACTCCTGCGGCATAAATCTGCTTGCGGAAAATGCTCCGGAACGGAAGTATGCACTCATTGCCAACTGGGATGAGGTCTTTTTCGCGGGGGAAAAGTACAAATCACATATTCCGATGGATGCCGATGATTTTGCCAAACAGACGATAACCGATGCCGATGACCGGGAACTGGATGATGTCGGACTCTTTTACAAAGAGTACAGCAAAGAACTCATCAAAGTCCAGAAAGACCTGACCCGCTTCACAGCTCCGGTGAAAAAATAACCGTTGCAGATACCGTTGATGCTGATACTTGCCAAATCATCATCGGCAGAAACAAGAGTGAAAAATTCACGTTTCCTTGCCGAAGCCATTCCGGTCACGACTCCGGATGAAGCAAAGGAGTTGTGGCGTTGGCGCAAAGAAAATTACGACAACGGCGGCCATATCGTCTACGCCTTCACCACCGGAAACAATCAGAATATTTCAGGGTGTTCCGATGACGGCGAACCCTCCGGAACGGCAGGCAGACCGGTTCTGGCGGTGCTTCTGGGCAGCGGATTGACCAATACTCTGGTAACGGTCGCCCGCTGGTTCGGCGGAACAAAACTCGGCACCGGGGGATTGGTACACGCATACAGCGAAGCTGCCAAAGCCGCCATTGATGCGGCAGAAAAGGTGGAACTTATCCCGATGAACCGCATAGAGTTCACTGTCACTTACGCGCTGTACGCGACGGTGAAAAAGTATCTTGTTCCAGTGGGATTTGTTCCTGAAAATGAAGAATTTGCCGCAGAAATCCGGATAACCGGCACGATTCCGCGCGCGGCGGCGCAGGATGTGGAAAATTTTCTCCGTGAACTTGGCAACGGAAAAATCCTCTGCGTTCAAAGTGAAATGTGAGCAGTTGTTTTACTTCAACGCGATAAGCGAAGTTCCCCAGCTGCTGCTGACAGAACCGAAATTATTCCACGAAATATCATCAGTTCCCGCAACGGTAAGTGCGCCGATGGAGCCGTCATCCAGACGCAGACGGATATCGGCGATACCGTCATCGTTAAAATCTGCGATCTGCTCGACCGTTCCGGCATGTCTGCCCAGCCCCATCCACTTGACCGCTCTGCCGTCGCGGACGATCCACGCGCCGAAATAATCACCTTTCTGAAGCAGAACATCATCAATACCGTCGCCGTTGAAGTCACCGGCACCGACGATCTGCATATCACTGCTCAGCGTGTCAAGACTGCTCCATTGAACAGTGCCGTCTTCAAGAGTGAGCCAGCATCCGGCAAAACCGGCATCATGGCGCAGAACGATATCATCTCTGCCGTCGCCGTTGAAATCACCGACGGCGGAAATATCCCACTCTTTACCGAGACTCTGGAAATAGTTCCATGTGACGGTCCCATCGCCGACAAAACTGCATCCGACAGCGCCGTTGACATTTTCAAGCAGAAGATCACTGACGCCGTCACCGTTGAAATCCCCCAAACCGAGGACGGTGGTTTTTGAGTCGAAACTGCCGATATCCACCCAGCGGGATATGCTCCCGTCACTGCCGGTGACCCACGCTCCGACAGCATTCTTTCTGGTGTCGATGATATAAATATCGGATTGTTTTTTATCCGCCTGAGTCCATCCGGTTCCGAGGAAACGCTTTGTCGCCGGAATTTTGCTGAGATTGCCCCAGCCGGATACCCCTTCATCATCCATCAGCCACGCTCCGGTGTCAAACGAGAGCAGATTTGAACCCTTTTTCTGATACATGAGGATATCGGCAACGCCGTTGCCGTCAATGTCGCCGTCAACGCGGATACCGTCGGTTATCTGATCGACGATGACAGAACTTTCAGCAATGTTTCCGGCGATATCCGATGCCTGAAAGAAAATCGTGCAATTCTCTTTGACAGTGATCGTGCCGGTATACTCCTGCCATTCGCCGTCACTGCCGATACGGTAGCGGATATCTTCCAGTTCGACGTTATCAGAAAATACAGCGCTGACCGAAGCGCGTCTTCCGGCAGCGTTCACTTCGACAGAAACGGAAGAAATTTCCGGCAAAGTCGTGTCGATATTGCTGACGGTGAACTCTTTATATGCGTACTCCTCAGTTCCCATAGCGCGGAAAAGCAGAGTGCAGTTTTCCGAAACGGCGATATCGCCGTCATATTCCAGCCAGGAGTTGCCGCCGTCAAGGGAGTATTCTCCGGCAATTCCGCAGCCGTCAAGATAAAAGGTCGCGGCAACGGATACCGTCTCATTTGTCCACTGTGTTTCTGAAGCGGAAACGAAAATCACCGGAATATCCGGATTGCAGACAAGCAAAAGCGTATCATCCTGAAGAAGCAGACTGAAACTGCCGTCACTTGTTCCGGCAAGGTCGATAACAAAATCCTCACCGCCGCAGTCGACAGTAACGGTAAAACCGCTGAAAAATTCCCCGCTCATCACACCCGGCCGGAAGCGGATAAGTTCAAATATTCCGCCGGAAACACCGTCGGCAAGCTGTACACTGATATTGCCGCCGGCAGCTGCAAGCAGTTCACTGCCGTCATCATCAAGCAGCAGCATTGCGCCGCAACTGCTGTCGGAAACGGCAAGCGTAAGCTCCACTGAATCCTCTGCACCGGAAACACTTCCGATAAGAGCAGAGCCGGATTCGATGGTAACGGAATTGTTTCCGCCGCCGAGATCAACACCGCCGGCGATAACGGAACCGTTTTTGAGCAAAAGAGTATCGTCACCGGCACCGGAAGTCACCGCCGCGGAGTTGATACACTCAAGCAGAATGGCGGAATTTTCCTCAAAACTGTTCAAAACCGTGATAATGCCGGAAAAACCGGACTCATACTCACCGGAAAACAGCATTCCGCCGTCAAAAACCGCAGAAAGGGTCTCGTCTCCGGCAGAGATACATGTTCCGCCTTCTGCGGAGTTGACAATGATTCCCCCGGTAATGGAAACAAAATCAAGCGCATCATCAGAAACTACTGCATCGGAATCAGATACACAAAGACAGATATTCCAGTTGAGAAATTCCAGATCGACTGCCGAAGTAAAATCAACCGTATCAAGCACGATCACTTCACCGGCGATATCATCGGTAAAACCGAAGGTGGTTGCCGTGTCATTCCGGATATTATTTATTCTTTCCACGCCGCGCAGGAACGCTCCGCCGTAATAATCATTGCGGGCGTTACTGACAGTAACGCGGATCTTCGGTGACAGATCTATCCCGAGTACGTCAAAGGATATCTCACCGATCTCACTGACCGAATACCAGCGGGTTTCGGTGGAATCCACACCCCAGCCGTAGTTGAGATGATATTCATAGCCGCCGGATGTTTCACTCCAGCGGTAACCGTCAAGATAGATGCTGTGTCCGGGGATATCCACGCGGATAACTTCGCCGTAATCAAGGTTTTCGCGGATTATGGAGTAAGCAAGGTCGGTGAGCTGATTCTTTTTTCCACTGGTATCAAAAAAGAGTTCATTGGTCTCACCGATGGAAAAATAACTGTCAAATCCGGCGGCGCGGAACGCTTTCAAATTCACAGTTCCGTCGGTATAAGTCCCCAGCCAGACAGAAGTTCCGGTGGATTCACCGTAAGTTGAGTGATTTTTCACCCCGCAGAAGAAATTCAGTGCGGCGATGAACTCTCCGGAAGCATAATTATCAGTGTCGGCAAGAATGGCATTGATCTCTGAAATCGTTCCTTCACCGACAGCAGACGTTTCCGAAAGGTAGTAGGTCTTTTTGCGGTTGCTTGAAAGAGTAAAGTGATCTTCCTCAGACACACTCAACGATAAATCCCACCCCTGCTCCAGATAGTAGTAAAGTATCTGGGCATCAGCTGTATTGGTACAGCCGGTCACTGAACGGATGCGGCTTGAGGTGGATATATACGGACAGAAACGGTTGTAGGTGTAACCGGAAAGTTCCTCACCGTCAATGACGATCCTGCCATCCTGCTGCCACAATGTCGAAGTCAGGATTTTACCGTCTGCATTACCGGGAGCAATGATATAATCAGCCATTTTTCCAAAAACAAAGTTTGCCGCCCCTGCAAAAATAAGCAGAGGCGGCGTTTTTTTACGATATTTTACTGAAGAGCCGCAAGAGCGGTGTTCCACTCTTTACCGACAGAACCGTAGTATTTCCAGGTCATGCTGTCTTCGCCGTTGACGATAAGGGCACCGATGGCGCCGTTGTCCGTGCGCAGACGGATATCGTCGATACCGTCGCCGTTGAAGTCGGCAACCTGCTCAACGGTACCGTTGGCTTTGCCCAGTCCCATCCACTCTTTGGCGTTGCCGTTTTCAACGATCCATGCGCCGAAGTAGTTGTCTTTCTGAAGCAGAACGTCGTCGACACCGTCGCCGTTGAAGTCACCGGCTCCGACGATCTCATAACCGTCACCGATCTGATCAAGACTGCTCCATGCCACAGTACCGCTGGCATTGGTCAGCCAGCATCCGGCAAAACCGGCATCGTGTTTCAGGACAAGGTCACTTCTGCCGTCGCCGTTGAAGTCACCGACTGCGACAACTTCCCACTCTTTACCGACACTCTGGAAGTAGTTCCAGCCTTTTACCGGACCGTCGGTGAAAACACAGCCGATAGCACCGTTGTTGTTGCGGAGCAGCAGGTCAGTTTCGCCGTCGGCGTTGAAGTCACCCAGACCGATGACATTGGTGGCGGAGTTCAGAGTGTAAACGGTCTTCCAGCCGGAAACCTTGCCGCTGTCGTTGGTGACCCATGCACCGACAGTACGGCCTGCGGCATCGTAAACGAAGATATCGCCGGTATCTTTGGATGAATCAAGCGTACCGACACCGAGGACTTCGCCGCCGGCTTTCAGGGTGCTGAGGTTGCCCCATTTGGCAGTCTGATTTTCCTGAATGAGCCATGATCCGGTGGAACCGTAGTTGGGATGACTGGTGCGGGAAATGTTCATGATCACATCCGCCAGACCGTTGCCGTCGATATCGCTGTCAGTTTTGCCCGCAACGGTGGCTTCAACATAGATCGCCCACTGACGTTCATAAATTTTGTTGGTGGTGTTCAGCGAGACCAGAGAGATGTTCCTGCCGTTGACCACAAGCGGATTGCTGCTGTCATTGGCGGAAGTGACAGTGCCGAGGTAATTGCCGTTTTTGTCGTAGATATCGACACCTTCCATCCTGAAACCGCTGCCCAGATACATGGAGTAGGTTTCGCCTTTTTTGAGATCGGCATCAATGGTCAGGGAGATATCGAACATATCTTCGCCGTCGCCGTAGTTTTCAGCGAAGGAAAGTCCCAGATTGGTAAGGTCGGTATTGACCGTGTAATCTTCAAGCTGTTTGTTGTTGCCGAGGACGAAGTTGAATGTGGCATTTTCGATAAACGCATCGTCGGAAAGGAAGTTGATACCGGCGGCTTCGTAGAAACCGTTGGCATCATCCATGTAATAAGTTTCACCGTAAAGGTTGATTGTCCCCTCCATTTTCGCGGCACCCTGAACGGTAAGACAGCCGTTTTCAATATCGCCGTTGACCATAGTCCCGCCGTTGCAGAGCTGAACGAGGGTGTTACCGACGGAAATACACATATCTTTGGCAGTCCAGCCGTTGTTGATGTAATATGAACCGTAGAAGCTGACAATGTACTTGTAAGATTCCTTGCCGTTCTCCTGATAGCCGGAGTTGAAGTCATAACCGACAGTGACTTTGGAAGGATCGAAACTGCCGTTAATGGTGGATATATTGTTGATGGCGATCCATGCCCCATCTTTCAGCGTCATGTTGGAAATCGCACCGGAACTGTCCGCATCACCGACCTGCACCAGACGGGCGCCGCTGTGAACAGTGATACCGTCAAGAGTTCCCTGAACCGCGATCGTGCCGCCGTACTGGGTGACGTTGGTGACACGGTTGGCGCCGTCCCATGAGTGGAGCGCACCGCCGTTCATGTTGACATTTTCGATCCTGCCGGAGCCGGAAACTTCGACCACACCGGAGTTGAGGGTGATATTTTTGGCAACTGAACTGCCCTGAACATCCATATAACTGGTATCGTTGAGGGTGATGATACCGCCTTCAGCCGCGCTGTCGGACCAGAAATAGAGTTCGGCATGGTCATTGAGGGTGATGCGGGTGGCTTTTGCCTTATCCATCATGTAGACAATGCAGTCGTCATAAGCGCGGATATTGGTTGCCGAAGCATTTTCGATGACCCACAAAGCGGAGTTGGAGTCGATCAGTTCCGGAGCTTCCAGCACGATGCTGTTGGCAACGGTTTTGCCGCCGAGTTCCGCGTAGTTCATGTGGATGGTCAAACCGTCGATATTTCCTCCGGTGGTGACCAGGGCGCCGCCGTCTTCGATGGTCATATTGTAGGCATTCTGACCGGCACTCATATTGACCAGTTCACCGGCGGCGATGAAGTTTCTGGATTCATTGGCGTTGGTGCTGTAAAACACACCGTCGATGAAGTAGCTCAAGTTGGCGTTGTTGAATCCGTAACCGACAGTGACTCCCTTGCTGAAGCGGAGCTGGGTTCCGGGACGGGTGGTGCTGTAAACACCGGAACCGATGGATACTTTTGCTCCTTCTTCGTATTCAAAATCCATAAGGGAGTTATCAGCGGAAGATACCACGAAAATACCGTTTTTACCGATCACACCGTCGCGGACGGATACGGCACCGTTGGTGAGCAGGATACCGCCGTTGGTAACGGTGACCGCATCGACGATGGAGCCGGTAGCCAGATAAAGTTCACCGCTTTTGACTGTGGCATTGCGGATATAGGAACCGGCATCAGCCTGAACGAAACCGCCGGTCATAGTCAGAGACAGTGTCGATGAACCATTAAAAAGTCTGACTTTACCGAGATTGCTGACGGTGATATCGCGGAGATCTTCAGAGCTGCTGTACAAAGCACCGTTGTTGACAACGACATTGCTCAGAGAAGTATCCGCATAAGCACGGGCAATGGCAAATTCACCGTCAAGGGTCAAGCCGTTGACAGTGGTCGTCCAGCGGGTGTCATCAGGATTGTTATCGCCCGGTTCATTGATAAGAAAAGCACCGCGGTACATGTGGATATTGTTCACCTGCGCGCCGTCTTTGGCAAAAATAACACTGCCCAGAAGCTGGGTATCCCCCTCGTCATCGGTCGCTTCGTAATAGACGGGGGTACCGTCGGTACCTTTGACATTTTCCCAATCTTTATCGACAGTCAGACCGTTGACTTTATCTGCACGTTCAAGGTAAAGAACATAACCGAGGATATACGAAGTGCCATTCCAGCAGAAATCATAGTTGATATCTTCAAAATTCCACATGTTGATATCAAATTGCTGACCGTAACCGACATCGAGGTTCGTATAAGTTGCCATCTGTGAAAACCTTTCTTTTTTTTGTTAATAAGTGACATATCTTGTATAAAATAGCACTCAAAAAAAAAAAATCAAGTGTTTTCAAGATTATTTTTCACATTTTT
>SUWE01000062.1 GCA_015061615.1 Lentisphaerota bacterium | reverse complement strand
TTGTTCAATATTTTCAGCTGATAGATATCACCTTTGAAATCCCAGTTATTCCAGCCGCCGCCGAGGGTGATGACCTCCTTGCTCTGCTTGTTGGGAGCATCAAAATTATCCAGTTTGACGACCCGTATATGTTTGCCGTCAAGATGGAAGTTCAATTTCCGGTCTTTGCTCAGGGTCAGAACAAATTTGTGCGGAGTATCAAAACTCATATTTTTGTGATAGACAGCAATCCATTTTTTGCCGCTTTTCCAGAGAAAAGAGAGTTTGCTGCCGCTGCGGTAAAGACACCACTCATTGCGCTTGAGAATGATCATCTGCAAGTTTTTGCCGTCACCTTTATCTTTGGAATCGATTTCAATGGCAACAGTCAAGCCGTTATCCAGACTGAGAAAATCACTGCCGGGAACCTGAATTTTGCTTTTTCCGTCAAAATTCAATGCAGTACGCCCGTTGTTTCCGCCGATTTTCAGAGAATCATCAAGTTTCAGCATGGGAACTTTGCCTTTGGCCGTGGGAATATTGGCAGTAAAGTCAAAATCCAATGCCATAAGCGGCAGAAGAGTTCCGGCAAACAGTAAAGCAACAAATTTTTTCATTTTAACCACCTTTTTACATTACAGGTAATTTCAAAACTGATTCAAAAAGAGATTAAAAAATCAGCGTTGATGAGATAAAAGCGGCAGTTTGATCCGCCGTCGCCCTTCTGGCTATGGCGGGACAGGGGGCGCTACCCAAAGCGGTAACGTCCGAAAACGCCCGGTTTCAGATCGCAGCGATGATTTTCAAGAATTTTTGAGGAGTTTTGAAATTTCCTCATTAATTAAAGCAATTTGAAACCACGGGCGAGGAAGTGGTCGGTAGTCGCAACTCCGCTGACTCCGGAGTTGAAAGTTTCAGCGGGGCAATCCATCATTTCCTGAACCGTGTGTTTTTCCGTATGACCGTCAAGCATCACCATGTTGATCAGATAATCTTTTGAATGGCGGTTGCCGAAACGGCCGAGGCTGACATAGTCGCTTGAATGGTTGGCACGGTAGTTGAAGTCAGAAGCATACATCGCCTGGGTCGGGGATTTGATTTCAGAAAATTTGCGGTGACGGCAATGGGGCTTGGAGGATGTGAACAGCTTGGTACCGCAGAGAAACGCGTTGGCACCGTAGTGAGTGGAGTATTTGAATCCGCCGGTGCTGTTGCTGGTGCTGTTGGCAAAGGGTGCTTCTTCGGAAGGACAGATGAAGCTGCTGCCAGAGTAATCCCCGTTATTGTAGTCTTTGTAGATCAATCCGTACTGACCGTTGCCCAACTGGCGCATCCAGAGTTTTCCGCTGGTGCTGCCGTCGTCGTAAGATGCCGGAAGGATCCACTCATCGCTGTTTTGAGAATACAATGCGTGTCCCAGACCGATCTGTTTGAGGTTGTTGATGCACGCCGCCTGACGGCCGCGTTCACGGGCACTGTTGAGTGCGGGGAGGAGAATTGCCGCCAGAATAGCGATTATCGCAATCACTACAAGCAATTCGATGAGGGTGAAAGAGAAGGCTTTTTTCTGTTTCATGATTTTTTTCCTTTATTTTTAGGGGGGTTGTTATCTCATTTGCCAATTCAATAATTTGCCCTGCCAACGCCCGCTGACCGTAAATGTCACAGAGGTATTGGGAAGCAGGGTGATATTCTCTTTGCAAACAGTTCTGCTTTGTGCATTGACCGCTATTTCAGCAAGTTTACTGCCATTTTGCATAACTGTTATGACTCCTTCGCCTGAAACAGGCATGAGATTTATCTGCAAAACAGATTTTTCAGGAACAGCTTTTACAGGATGAAAGATGAATTTTGCATCTTTTTTCAACCATCCTGCAAAAGAACCATCCACTGAAACATGGGCATTCTGCACAATAAGTGCCCTGCCGAAACCGACAGGAGCCGAAGGAACTATTTCTTCAACATCAGCAGCTGAACTCAATTTTGAAGCATCATGCGGAGCAAGTCCAGCGGTAAATCTTCCGATACGGAGCATATATTTTTCCAGCCTTTGCGCTTCATGTTCCACATCCGGAGTGATCTTATCGGCAAGCAGTATGACCGCAGAACTGCGGGGAGCAAGAGTAATGATCGTACCATCAACTCTGCCATTTTCAGTACAGACTGCCGCAACTTTTTTACCGTAACATGCTGCATCAGGCTCAAAAGTCACCTTTTCACCGACGCTGTTTACCAGTATCATTACCGCCATGCCGTCTGCTCTGCCGTAAACTCCGGAAATAACTTTGTTTGTGGTGGTCAAGCCCTCATCATTCAGATACTTACCCCAGTCGCAGGAGATCGTACCTGCGGAACGGATGAATTTGACAGGCTTGAGCATTTCACCCTCATTGAAATATTTCAAAAGCATGTTGCGCATATGGAACATCTTTTTAATGAAAAGTCTCCGATTGTCCAGTTCCATTTTTATCAGCGGAAACCAACCGATATGTTCGGCATTGACCAGCTGGAGAGCCGCTTTGATAAAGAAGGAGCTTTCAATTTTGGGATTATAGTTGTTAAATCCGAAAAGTTTGCCTGTAAATTGCACCCTGCCGCTGTAAACTGCCATGAAAACGGGAGTTATGCCGTACCAGCGCCATATCATAAACGCATCGAGCATATCCGCGAATGCTTCTGCACCATCTTCGCAGTCGTGAGCGGTATCGGGATTCTGCTTTTTGATCTCGTGCATGAATTTGCGGTGTCCGCGCATCCAGACATCAGGATCATTTATCAGGTGTCCGTGTGACGGATCGAAACACAGATAGGGGTTCGCCGCGGCGATCTCATCATGATAGAGGGCGTGAAATCCCACTTTGAAAAGCATTTTTGAGCGTTTGACAAGGAAATCCTGCCACCCTTTTGCCCCGGGACACATAATGGCAAACGGAGCCTGCACTTTGGGAGTACCCTTGCGGAAAAATTCGGGACCGTAATATTCATAATTCATCGTGCCATCGGGATTTTTCACAGCGTATTTCTTACCGTGAGAGGAAAACATATAATCATATTCGCATAATCCGCCGTCTTTCACCGCCCACAAACGGGAGTTGGTGTAAGGTTTTACATAGATCTCCTTTTCCCGCATGTCACGGACAAATTTTTCCGTCCAGTCAAAAACTTCGTCAAAATGCGGATAGTGGTGGGTGCGCATATCATCCCAGTCCTCAATATGGATACCTACGGGAAGTTCAAAATATTCTCTCAAATAGAGCATTTGACGGCGGGCTTCCTCCACACCGGTGCGGTCGGTAATGGGACGCACCCGAATCCAGCCCGGACAGTTGCGGAACCACTCCGGAGAATCTTTGCGGGGCAGATCTTTCACCCACCAATCCGCCTTTTCTGAAACGAATTTACGGTAAATTCGTGCCGCCTCATACCATTCGCCGTCATAAAGTTCAATAACGGAAACTCCGCTCATATCGTAACTGTTGCCGCCTTTGCTGCCCGCTTTCCACGGAGCAAAACCAGTCCAGAAAGACCTCAAATCGCCTCTTTGCCCCTGTGCGTAATACTGCTTGATGCCGCCTCTGGGATCTTCAAAAGCAAAGTAGATGCCGCTTTTGCTGTCATAATAGGCACCGAACTGCATGGTGAGATAACTTCTGGGATAGAACATATTCTGCCGTACACGGGGCGATTTTTTCATCGTCGGATTATCCACGACAACGCCCTCTTTGCAGGGATAGACCATTTTGTCAGTACCTGAAGTCAAACGTGCGAAGGAGAGATCGGGGAATACAACTGCACTCAGCAGCCTTTCCTTATCGAGCATATTCACCTTGATATGGCTTTCCAGCCGGGAGGGATTCACCAGATTCTGGGTGATGATAACTTCGGCGGTCTTGCTTCGGAAAGAGAGTACTGCCTTTTTCCCGTCGGTCACAAGCTTTTTCTGCCACGCAGGATCGTTGGCAGCAATATCGGCACTTTTGCCGTTTTTCACTGTTTTCAACCGGAAACTCATCGTATTTCTGCCGAAAATCTCCCTGCCGCTTTTACGGTCAAGCATACCGGCAAGCGGAAAAGTATTCCCCGGTTTTGCAAGATAGATCAGTGCCATACGTCCGGAAACTATAAGTTTTACGCCATTTTGCAGTTTATTCCACTTTTCAGCGGCTTCTTCCAGCGTAACAGCATCGACCGTCTTTAATTTTTCAATGGCATCACACAAGATTTTCTGTTCGGCTCCACCGACAGCTGCTTTGGTCAAAGTATTGATCAGCCACTGGCGGCAGGGGAACTTATCAGGAACATTCTCAAAAGCTGCTTTCAACGGAGCAGTTATTTCAAATACATTGCCCCGAGCGAGTTTGAGAAGTTTGCTTTTTGACGCCTCTTTGAAAAGTTCTTCTTCGGCAAGAGTTCTTTCCTCCATGCGGAAAAAGGCGATTTTTCCCCGCATATTCCAGACATCTCCTGCTTTACCTCTGCCGAGAATGACTGGCAGGGTATTTTCATTGAGCTTGAAATCAAAATTTTCGGTTTTAGCTTCCAATTCTCCATTGATGTAAAGAGAGACAGCGTAACCGTATTTGCCCTCTTCTTCCTGCACGACAGGTTCGATGGTAACAGCATAGTGAGTCCATGCTCCGGGCTGTGCCATTTTGCCGCCGTCAGTCCTGCCGATAAAATCTGTACCGTTAAATACATAAGCATTCATCATGCCGTCATTGAAGCGGGTGAGCATCCAGCTCTCCGGCTTGTAAAAGAGATCCTGCCCCGCTTTTTCCAGTTTATCAAAAGCGGCGATACAGCTGATGGTCAAACCTTTTTTGCCGACAGTGAAATTTTCACTGCCGACAACTTCGGCGTGACTCTGACCGCCGTTAAAAAACAGCACTCCGTTTTTCAGAACAGCACCGTTTTTCAACTTGAATGAGTCAGGATTGCTGAAATCGGCTTCCAACACCTTGCCCGCAGAGCAGAGCAAGGTCAGAGAACCGATAAAAACAGACATAAACCTTTTCATTTTCAGAAACCTTTGATGCTTTCGGCATCAAGCACGCCTTCTGCGATTTTCAGGCGGTAAAGGTCGCCCTTTATTCCCCACTGGCTCCATGTGCTGCCGATGGAAACATCTGATTTACCGACTGCAGGTTTGGCGCACCATGACTGCATTGAACCATTGTGGTAAAGTTTGCCGTCACGCCAGATGTTGATTTTCAAATCAGGTGAAATCGTGATCACATAGCGGTGAGGCTTGGAAAAATCGGCATTGCAGTAGTAACCAGGCAGCCATTTTTTTCCATCGGAAAAATTGATATAGATACGGTTTTTATCATCTTTACCGATAAGCCACTCACGATTTTTCATCAACAGCATGTGAAGATCTTTTTTGCCGCTGGGTTTCTTTTCCAGAACGATATCAAAGGCAACAGTTATTCCTTTATCAAGGGTAAAGTGCCCGCTGGCGGGAATCACCAGCGGCTTGTCATTGCCGTTGAAGTGCAATGCACTGCGTTCCGCACTGCCGCCGATTTTGAAAAAAGAGTCAAGCTGCACCATCGGCACTTTTCCTTTGGCAGCAGGCGGATTGGCAGTGAAGTCAAAATCAACTGCCATGAGCTGTGCGGCGGTCAATGCGGTTAAAAGAGTTACGATTTTTTTCATTTTTCCGTTTCCTTTCTTTTGTTGTTTCAACGGTATATTTTCAATGTCTCTTTTTTATATTCGTTCTCTTTTTCAGTTATTTTGCCGTCAGGTTGAATAATAAAGTGGTCAAAGCAGGATTCCGCTTCATCAAAACTCTTTACCTCAATACCTGCGTCAGTGACCTTTACAACGGTAGCCGAAGCGGCAAGCGGACTGTTTTTCCCCGGTCCTTCAACGGTCAGGATGGGGAAATTATACTCTGTTCCGGTACTCATATCCGACGGATCACACGGAGCATTGCCGTAAGCGGCGGTAGTCAGGGGAATCGTGCGGCGGTAGCGGTGGATATGCCCGGAGAGCCAGAGATGTACCGGATATTCTGCACTCTTTGAGGCTTTGAGCAGCGGTTCAGAAATGAATCTTGCCATATCATTCATTTTGGAAACTCTGTGACTGTGCGGCGCTTCATGAGAAAGAACGATACGGAATTTTGCATTTTTATATTCCGCAGAATTCACAATTTTTTCCAGCCATTGCCGCTGGGCACTCATATACTCTTTTGTCGCTTCAGCGGTCATTGAGTTTCTGCCGATATCGGTTCCGTCACCGCCGGTATCCAGAACGATAAAGAAGGTTTTTCCCCATGTGAAAGAGTGATATCCCTTTTCCCGGTCGGCACTCAGCACGCCGAACCAGCGGCTGCGTTCTGTGCCGCGCATTTCGTGATTGCCGCGGACGGAAACAAAGGGTTTGCCATGGTATATTTTTTTGCCCTGCCAGTTGAGATATCCGCCGAAGAACATCACATCGAAGTCATCGTAAATATTTGCCATATCACCCAGAGAGACCTGAAAATCGCAACTTTCAGTCAGTTTCTGCCACTTTTTCAGCAATCTGCCCCGTTTGGCACTGCCGAACTGTGTGTCACCGGTGACAAAGAAGCTGAAACTGCGCTCATCATCAGGAGCAGCCGTGAAAGTGTGTGTTTCCAGGGCTTTGAATTTTTTGTTTTCCGACGCCAGCAGTATCCGGTATTCATATTCTGCACCGGATTTCAAGCCGTTGAGAGTGATACGGTGCAAATCGGAGTCACTGCGGAGTATTCCGCCGAGCGTATCCCATTTGCGCTGCCATTGCTGAGTGCCGGCGATGCGGTATTCCACCCCGACACCGTGAACATTGCCGTCAGTAAGCACACCGACAGTAACTGTTCCGCGCGATGGGGCGATCAGGTACGGACCATGACGCAGGGTCTCTGTTGAAGGCAGAAGTTCTTCAAGTTCGTTGCGACGGGAAATTTTTGTTACAGGAGTATCATCTGAAGCGCGTTCCACAGCAAAAGTAAATTTACCGATACTGCCGCTTTGGGCGAATATTGAAACCACATTCACACCTTTTTTCAACTCCAGAACAGCGAAATGATCTTTTGCTGTCGGCGGATAATCTATATTACCGCCTGCCCGCAAAGTTCCGGTACTGATTTTGCTGTTGCAGTATATTTCAAACCACCAGTCAGCACCCAAGCCGAGTTTCACGGTGGTATTTTCAGCGACTTTCACAGTTTTAACCAGCAAAACACGGTTGAAGCCTTTCTTTTCGATATTGAGCAAGTCATTCAAATCGCCGCCTTTGAGCGGAACAGTCAGATTTTTTCCTGAAAGTTTAACGCCTTCAATTTCAGGAACCGGGTCAGCGGCAGTCAGTTTCAATGCCGCCTGAGGAGTAAGTTTTTCGTGGGAATAAGCCTGCCAGTTCTGCCAGTTTATCTCTCCGCCGCAGAGTGCGGCAGTTCCGAAAACGGTACACAGTAACCGGACTTTTTTCATGATATTCATTATTTTTCGCTCCAATTTGGATTTATGTGGCGTATACTTTTGCGGATAGCAAGTTTTGCAGGTATCTTGATGATGACCTTGCGTTCATCACCTGATTTCACCTGATCGTAGATCAAACGGGCGGCTTCCCGGAAAATCCTGCCCATATTACGGTCGATAGCCGTAAGATACGGTTCCCCGAAAAAGGAGCATTTTTCGTAACTGTCAAGATTGTCGATACTCAATATATCAGGCAGTTCCCCTTTGCCTGAAAGCGCCCGGCAGATACCGCGGGAAAAATAACCTGACAGTGAAATTATAAGGGAATCATCCCACATTGATTTATCTGTCTGCTGAAAGAAACAGAAAGCCTGAAGTTCCGCATTGTTCCACGGTGCCTTGTCAAGCGTGACTGTTTCAATAATGTTGTCAAGTTTGCAGTTGTGCAGAAAGTGACGGATCTCTCTGGCAAGTTTGGCACTGTTCCAGTGAGAAGTGTGAACGATGAATATTTTCTTATAACTTTCAAGTTTGCAATACTGCGCAAACTCTTTAAGTGCGGGATCAAAAAACTGCACAACTTCACTGGAACTGAAAGCTGAATATTTCGGCAATGCCTGACCGATACGGACGATGGGGATATTCAGCTTATTCAGCACCTCACAGGTGTTGTCATCAAAAAATGAGTCATGCACGATAAGACCGTTGATATTTTTCAATCTCTGCATTGCAATTTCCGGATTGCACAGTTCGTGATAACCGATGATCTGCGGTGAAGAGTTGAGCTTATCCAGTTCATTGAAAAGTTTTCTCACAGCATCCTGCATCAGGCAATCCAGATTTCCGGATGGCAGTATCGGTTCACCGGCATAACCCAGACGCGGCTTTACGGGGGGCGCATTCATGATCCGGCAGCAGCCGTTTTCATCCCGGTAGAGGATTTGTTCCTCGACCAGAGCGTTCAACGTGCGGTTGACAGTCAATGGAGTTGTATGATAACGCATCGCCAGACGGCGGATGGAGCCGATACGGTCACCCACTTGAAGTTCTTTCAGGTAGATATCCTGCTTCAACTTTTCCGCCAGTTCAGTGCGTCTTAAAACTTTCTGCTGCATTATGTCTCCGATACAGTAGTTTTTACCCTCTTCAACGTTTGGTGACAAAAGTCAATCTCTTTTGAGAACTTTTGAAATTGCCTCACACCTGAATAAATATATCAAAAACAACCATTAATGTCAAGAGTCAAGTGAAGATGCACCATATCAACCTTGCATTTTTTTGTATTACTTGGATATCACACTTCGTTGATGATTTTTAAATTTTGTATTACATGTCGCATTGACATATATCTTTAATGTGCTATATTATTCCCGGTACTTTCTGAACATGATTAAGGAGTGTTTGCTGTTATGTTTGATTTCGGAGTTAATCTTTTTGAGAATCCTGAAACAGTTGAAATAAACCGTCTGCCGATGAACGGTATCCCCCCCGCCGCAGAGGAGCGTTTTTCTCTTGACGGCGAATGGGATTTCAAACTTCTTCCTTCACCGGAAACAGAATTTGACCCGGAAAAAGATTTCACCGATAAAATAACAGTTCCGTCGAACTGGACTCTGGGCGGTTTCGGCGATTTGCCGATCTACACCAATGTACAGATGCCATTTGATAAAAAGCCTCCTTTTGCTCCTGAAGAAAATCCCACCGGAATCTACCGCAGAACTTTTGAACTGCCGGAAAACTTCATCGGCAAGCGCATCGTCCTGCATATCGGCGGCGCTGAAAGTTATCTGGAAATTTACGTCAACGGCACTTTCGCCGGAATGGGCAAAGATACCCGTCTGCCTTCGGAGTTTGATATAACTCCGTTTCTCAAAGAAGGAACCAATACTCTGCTCTGCCGGGTCATCCGCTTTTCCGACTCAAGTTACATTGAAGATCAGGATCAGTGGTGGATGGCGGGCATTTACCGTTCCTGTTACATTTACGCCACCGAGGCGGTCTATTTTGAAGATGCTTCCGTTTCCGGCGACTGGGATTACGAAAAAAATCTCGCCCGTCTGGATTATCAGTGCAAGATCGCGTTTGATCTCAACACTTTTCTTCCGCAAGGTCCGCAGAATGACTTCACGGTCAAAATGCAGCTCTTTGACCGTGACGGAAAAATTGTTACTGAAAGTTCCGGGGTAATCGGTCACAGTTTCCGCGAAAGCCAGTACAAGTACAAAAACTCTCTTGTGCTGGAAAATGTTCTGCCCTGGACAAGTGAAACTCCTGTACTGTACAACTTTGTTCTGGAACTTCTTGACCACGAAGGCAAACTGCTTGCCCAACGCTCTTTGCGCTGCGGTTTCCGCAATGTCCGCATTGAAAACAGCGCCCTGCTGATAAACGGTCAGCGGGTAATGATAAAAGGTGTCAACCGCCACGAACATGATCCGATCACTGGAAAAACGCTCACCCTTGAATCAATGCTGGAAGATATCCGGCTTTTGAAACAGTTCAACTTCAATGCGGTGCGTACCAGTCACTACCCCAACGATGAAAGATGGTACGATCTTTGCGATGAGTACGGTATTTATCTTCTGGATGAGGCGAACTTTGAAAGCCACGCCTTCTATCCCGCACTCTGCCGTGACCGCCGCTGGCGCAATGCGATCGTTTCCCGTACTGAAAGAATGGTTATCCGCGACCGTTCCCACGTTTCGATCATCGCATGGTCACCGGGCAACGAGGCGGGTGACGGCGAAAATCACTCTGCCGCTTTTGACCGCCTCTGGGAACTTGATGACAGCCGCGTGATCTTCCACAACGGAGAGTTGCATCCCCAGTGGGGGCAGTACTCAGGACATGCTTATGCTGGCGGGGATGACAAGCGCAATCACTTTTTCTGTCCGATGTACATGTCAGTTGCGGATATGAAAAAATATGCCGATGCTCCGGAATCGCGCCGTCCTGCGGTCATGATCGAGTATGCTCACGCCATGGGCAACAGCTCCGGCGGTCTCTGTGATTACTGGGATCTCTTCTACTCCTCACCCAAACTTCAGGGCGGATTCATCTGGGACTGGGTCGATCAGGGATTGCTCAAACATGATGAAAACGGCAAGCCGTTTTACGCTTACGGCGGCGACTTCGGTGAAAAAATCCACGATTGGGACTTCTGCTGCAACGGTATGCTTGCATCCGACCGCTCTCTGCATCCGGCAATGTTCGAATTCCGTCATCTCGTGCAGGATATCAAAGTGGAACATTGCGGAAACAACCGTTTCAAACTCACCAACCGCCGCAATTTCACCTTCCCTGCCGATCTTGACGGCAGCTGGGTGGTGACGGTAAACGGTTACAAAAATGCCGGCGGGATTCTTCCGGACTTTTCCGGAGTCGCTCCGGGGGAAAGTATGGAGTTCACTCTTGATCTGCCCGTTTGCGAAAGAGATGCGGCACATGAGGTCTTTATCAACTTTCTTTTCACCCAAAAAGCGGGCAACTCTGTCATTCCTGCCGGTACGCTTGTCGCACACGATCAGGCGGATATCACTGCGCTTTTCCCGGCAATTTCCGCTGAAAGGAAATTTACTCCTGTAAAATCTTCAACTGCGGTCAACGGCGATATTCTGGAACTTCGCAACGGAACTCTCTCTTTGAAATATGATTCCGCAAGCGGTGATATCTCTTTGTGTGACGGGGATAAAGTCATTGCTGATAAATTCATGGATTCCAACTTCACCCGCGGCTTTATCGACAACGACGGTATAAAGGGCAGAGAAGATATCTGGTGGCACAAACTTTTCGATTGGCTCAAAGCCGGTGTGCATGATCTTAAACGCACTGCCGTTTCCGCAGAAGTTACCGGTAATCAGCTCAAAATCTGCCGCACTTATTCCGGAACAGAGGAATCCATCACTGCATCAATGGTTTTTACCGCCGAAGAAAACGGCTCATTCACCATGGTCATGGATGTTGACATTCCTGAAAATTTCCCCACGCTTCCCCGTGTCGGCGTCATTTCAATGCTCAACGGATTCAGCAATTTTGAGTGGTTCGGCAGAGGACCTTTTGAAAACTATATCGACCGCAACCGCGCCGCAATGGTCGGCAGATACAGCTCCGATGCCGATACCGAGGCGGATTTCAACTACTGCCAGCCGCAGGAACACGGCAACCGTACCGATATCCGGGAACTTATCCTCAAAGAGGGCAATGACCGCCTGATATTCCGTTCACCGGCACTCTTTGAGTTCGGTGCCACACGCTTCACTCCGGCGGAACTTTTCAAGGCACGCCACCCCAATGAGCTGAAGCGGCATAAGGAAACGGTTCTTTCCATCGACCTGAAACAGCGCGGTGTCGGAACTGAATCATGCGGTCCAGCCACCCCCAAACAGTATGAGGTTTCGGAAAAATCTTACACCTTCACCCTCAATTTCAGTTTGGTGAAGTTTTAACGCAGTTTGCATAAGAGGTAATTGCAAAAGTCAATCAAAAAAAGATTGAAAAGAGACCGTTGAGGAGATGAAAGCTGGTAGTTTGATCCGCCGTCGCCCTTCGGGCTATGGCGGGACAAGGGGCGCTACCCAAAGCGGTAACGCCCGAAAACGCCCCAGTTTCAGATCGCAACGGGAATTTTCAA
>SUWE01000061.1 GCA_015061615.1 Lentisphaerota bacterium | reverse complement strand
TCGACTTGCATGCCTAATCCATGCCGCCAGCGTTCGTTCTGAGCCAGGATCAAACTCTCCGTAAAACATAAATTGTTTTAACCGAAGTAATTCGATTCAAAGCATTTTGATTTAAGACTTAATCTATATAGATTGTCTCAAGAAATTTTAAGGTTTACATCGCACTATTCAATTTTCAATCAGCGCACTCTCATTAGAGTGACAGTTGCTTAATATATCACCGATTTTTAATTTGTCAAGCAAACTTTTGAAAATTTTTGGAATTTTCTTAATCAGCGTTTTCTTTAAGCAGCTCGTTGCACTTAACACGCAACGGATTCTTAATATATCACCGTTTTTTATTTTTTCAAGCTCAAGTTTCAAAATTTTTTGAACTTTTTCAACTTCAGCTCTCAGTGATTTTAATCATCCGCACCGTTTCAGGCGCAACAGAATCATAATATATCACTGATTTTTATTTTTTCAAGCTCAGGTTTCAAAATTTTTCGATTTTTTCAACTCAGGCTTTACAGCGTATTTTTAAGCATCCGCACCGTTTCAGGCGCAACGGAGACATAATATACCATCGTTTCGGTTTTTGTCAAGCTCAAAATGAAAGATTTTTCGTTTTTTCAGCTTAAAACGGTAAAATCGCAACAAATCAGATAGATAATGCACGCGAAATCACCATTGCTTCCAATAATATTCTTTTTGCCTCTATATAATCAGGACTCATACGCCTAATCTGATCTAATATATGTTCTGCCTTATTATTCCCCTGTTTGGCGGCCTTTTCCCATAACTTAAAAGCCTTGTGGTGATCAAAAGCAACTCCTCTTCCATTATAATAGCACCATGCAAGTTCAATCATGGCATCACTGTCTCCTTCTTCGGCAGCTTTTTTGAACGACAGGAAAGATTTTTCAAAATCAATTTCCGATCCAGGAACACCGATTCCTTTTTTATACATGCTCCCAAGCATCATCAAAGCCTGGATATGCCCCTGCTCTGCCGCAAGTTTCATCCAGTTGAATGCAGTTTTTTCATTTTTTCCAGAGAAACCTGAATCAGAATAAAAAAGCCCCAACGCATATTGTGCATCGGCGAACCTTTGTTTAGCGGCAAGCTGCATCCATTTCATTCCAGTCTGGCGATTCCGTTTGATTCCGCGATCTCCCCTGTAATAAATCAAGCCCAAAGAAAATTGAGCACGCACATCACCGTGATTTGCCGCACGGCGAAACAGCAATATCGCTTTTTCAACATTCCTGAACTTTTCTGGTCCGTCGAAATACAAACATCCCAAATTGTGCTCAGCAGCAGTCACTCCTTTGTTTACCGCCTCTGTATAAAAATCAAATGCCCGAGCAAGATCTTTTTTCTCTGTTTCATATATGAAACCCAAATTACAGGAAGCTTCGCCATATCCGCGTTTTGCAGATTTATTCAGCCAAAAAATTGCCCTTTCAATATCTTTTTCAACACCTTGAGCATGGTAATAACACATCCCGAGATTATTGGCAGCAACACGATTGCCCTTTTCAGCTGCAGTTCTATATAATTCAACAGCCTTCTTATAATCTTTTCTTACACCGTATCCGTTCAAATAACATGAACCAAGGTTATTCACAGCTTTCATACTGCCTTTTTTGGCGGCTTCTTCAAACAATTCAACGGCACGAGAGTAATTTTTTTCCACACCATGTCCCAAATAATAGCATAATCCGAGATTGTAAACAGCTTTTTCATACCCTTTTCGGACCGCTTGGGAAAATAATTTGAACGCCTCCTGGTAATTTACATGCCCCCCGCGTCCTTCATAATACAGTACACCCATATTGTATAATGCCTTGGGATTGCCGTTTGCTTTTACTGCAAGGCTATAATACTCTAATGCTTTTTCAAAGTTCTGTTCCGTACCGTAGCCATTTGCATAACATATTCCTAAATTACAATAAGCATCTGCATTGCCCTTGTCGGCAGCTCTCTTGAATAACGCAAAAGCTCGGCTGTGATCTTTTTTCACACCGAGCCCTTCGTTGTAACATACCCCCAGAGCGTTTTCACCATCTGCATTTCGGGATGCGGCAGATTTCAGAAGCCACTGAAACGATTGATCATAATCTTTAGAAACTCCGATACCTTCACAGTAGATTTTACCGAGATTGAATTGAGCAGCAGCATGCCCCTGCTCGGCAGATTTTTTTATCCAGTAAAAGGCTTTTTGATCATTTTTCTCAACACCTTGACCGAGAGAATAACATGCTCCGAGTGCATTCTGTCCAGAAGCATACCCTTTTTCAGCAGATTTGCGAAACCAGTAAACAGCTTTTTTCAAATTTTCTGCTCGGGAGCCGCCTTCATTATTCAAATAACACCACCCCAGATTATATGCAGCGCGGGCATGACCATTTCTGGCAGATTTCAAAAACCAATTAAACGCTTCCCGATAATCTTTACGCACTCCATCGCCTTTATAATAGGCAACGCCGACACGATTCTGTGCTTCAGGATTCCCCCTTTGGGCAAGCCTGAGATATTGGGAAAAAGATTTCTGTTCAACTCCTGATGCGAAAAAACCTATCAGCAAAAAAACAAATACCGCCAAGTGTTTCATGATATTTTCTTTCTCTGAATAGAAGATTTTTAATAAAAATGCTAAAAAACAGTGTCAGAGGCTATTTTAATAGTCCTCATCAACCAAACAATTTTGACGCAACTTCCAGATAGTGATTCCAATCTTGCAGCAATATATTGTGCGCGCCTGTACGCATGTGATAACTGACTTCTCCGGTCAAATTCACATCGGCCGCAGGATGAGTACCTGAGGGCATTCCCTTTACTCCGAAAAGCTGCCAAACCTCTGAAGCATGGACTCCGGCGAGGAACTCACCTTTCGGATCAGCCCACAAATCTTCCGTTGCACTGCCGATACACAGCGCTCTGGGGGCAATCAATGACAACAGGAAATTCTGGTCAAACTCCAAATCAGCATCCATATTGCCGTATTTCTTGAATCCGGCAACGAACCAATGCGGGAATACCATATTCATAATATCAATACTTTCGCCGAGACAACGTTTGAACAATGTTGCTCCGCCATGACCTGAATCATTGGAGACAACCACTTTGAAACGCTGATCGTTCGCACCTGCCCACAAGGCAGTTTTACCGAGACGGGAGTGGCCTGTCACCCCTGCCCTGCGGCAATCTATCATTTCTTCACCTTCCAACGCATCCAGCATACGGCTAAGCCCCCATGCCCATGCTCCGATCGCGGTATGCCGGTCATTCAATTTTGAAGATGCATCAGGATAAAAAAGCCCGTAAATACTCTTCTGCCACGCTTCATCAGTCGGAAAATCCGGAAAAATATCATGATAACAGCAGGTCGCAACGGCAAATCCTTTTGATACCGCATTGGCGAACTCCCACCGCTGTGCCTGACAACCGCGTTTATCCTCAACCAGTTTGCCTTCGGTATCCCTGCCCGATTCAATAACATCTTCTTCGCTTGTGGTGGTGTGATTGCCCTTGAAATTCAATCCCAAAAAAAACGGAACTTTTCCCTTTGCATCTTTCGGAATGTACACCAGCATCAGCATGGAATGGCTGTTTTCACCTTGCCGGAAAGTTATTTTGATCTCTTTGCGTACCGCACTGCCCCCGAGCGCATCGTTGCGGCAGCTTACGACTTCGTGTTTGATCTCTTGCGGACGGGGAGGAAATTCTCCGAAAAGTTCACGCGTGTAAAAATCCAGCACCTGCGGACGGCGGACATTCATCCACTCCCACGCGTTTTCAACTTTACCGCCGTCGTTTTTCACCAATACAGAGGGTATTTCCCGAACAGGAACCTTATCTTCCTCAAGGTTGATTTTCGCAGCAGCATCTTTCCACGCTTGCGTATCGTAAACTGACATCGTTAATTTCCCTTATAATATATGTTACAAATCCATACTTTCCAATTTACGGTAAAGAGTCCGGCGGCTGATGCCGAGTTTCCGCGCCGCCGCGGCACGGTTGTTGCCGCATTCAGCGAGTGCTTTTCGGATAAGTTCCTTTTCAGAATTTTCCAAATTCAACGGGTCGGCAACTTCACTCTTTTTTTCAACAGGAGCATCAGTTCTGCCCAAATCCGGAACATCACCGTCATCAAGCATTTTTCCTGTGGACAAAACCACCATTTTTTCCACACAGTTGCGCAATTCCCGGATATTCCCATGCCACGGAGCAGCACAAAGTTTTTCCATTGCCGACGGCGTTATTCCGGAAACCTCTTTCATATTCTCCCCGGCAAACTCTTTTATGAATGCCGAAACCAGCCGGGGAATTTCTTCCCTGCGTTCACGCAACGGCGGCAGATGCAGATCGACTACACTCAACCGGTAATAAAGATCTTCACGGAACTCACCGGCGTCGACCATCGCTTTCAAATCACGGTTGGTCGCGGCAATCAGACGGAAATCACTTTTGACCGTTTCGGTTCCGCCCAGACGCTCAAACTCCCTTGTTTCCAGAACCCGGAGAAGTTTCACCTGAGTTGCGGCATCTATTTCACCGATTTCATCGAGGAAGACAGTTCCGTGATCCGCCAGTTCAAAGCGTCCGCGCCGCATTGATACGGCATTGGTAAATGCTCCTTTTTCATGTCCGAAAAGTTCATCTTCAAGCAATGTCGAAGTCAACGCCGCGCAGTGAACCGGCACGAACAAACCGGTCCTGCCGCTGTGATCATGGATATAACGGGCAATAACTTCTTTACCTGTGCCGCTTTCACCGAGCAGAAGCACCGTGGATCTTCCGGGAGCAACGGTCAAGGCCTTTTCATAAACCTGCCGCATGGGAGTGGAATCCCCTGCATCCGGCAGAATAAAACGGCTTGTCTGAGGAGCAGTTTTTTCCGGAACTGCCGATTTCGGTGAAGCTTTTTTTTCAACTGTTCCGGCACGGCTTTTCAATGCCGCCGCCAGAATTTCTTCAAGTTTGGCAAGTTTGATAGGCTTGGCAATGAAATCAAATGCTCCGTTTTTCATCGCCTGAACCGCATCGGTTATCGAACCGTATGCAGTCATCATTATACATGTCGGACGGCACGCTTTTGCCGCTGCCGCCTCAAGTACACTCATTCCGTCGGCTTCCGGCATACGTAAATCGGTAAGGATAAGATCAAAATCCTTTTCCTGCAAAAGTTTTATAGCATCCGAACCGTTGCCGGCGCCTGCGGCATCAAATTTGCGCCCGAGAAACTCCAAAAGAGTTTCCCGGGTGTTGAACTCATCATCGACGATGAGCAGAGACGGACGCTTTTCCGTCATGATCACATTGCCTCCGGCACACCGATGGTAAGGGTATGCAAGCCGTCGGTGATAACTTTGCGGACCGCATCGGCAAGTGAAAGACGGGCAACGACCAGTGCTTCATCTCCGGCGGAAAGCACCGGGCAGTCACGGTAGAAACGGTTGAACGCCTTCGCCAGTTCAAGCAGATACTCCACCAGTCCGGAGCAATCACGTTTTGCCGCGGCGGTCTGAAGGACGGAAGGATAGAAGTACAATTTGACAGCGACTTCGCGTTCCGCCGCTGAAGTAAGCAGACTCCAATCGGCATCTTTGACGGCAAAAAGATTCTTTTCCGCCGCTTTGCGTTCAATGGATGCGATACGGGTGGCAACATACTGGACATACGGTCCGGTGTCACCTTCAAACCGCAGTGATGCCGCCGGATCAAAGGTGATCGTCGTTTTGGGATTGAATTTGAGAAGCATGAATTTCAACGCTCCCAGACCGATGATCTCACCACGGCGGGCAAGCTCTTCTTCGCTGATCTCATCTCCGCCGCGCTCTGCACACGCATTGCGGGCAAGAAGTGCCATCTCGTCAAAGAGGTCATCGGCATCGACAACAGTACCTTCGCGGCTCTTCATTCTGCCGTTGGGCAGATTGACCATACCGTAAGAGAGGTGGAAAAGGTCTTTTGCCCACTCAAAACCGAGGCGTTTCATGATTTCAAAAAGCATCTGGAAGTGGAGATTCTGTTCATCTCCGACGACCCAGATCATCGTCTGCGGCTGATAATCATCGTATTTCTTTTTGGTCGTACCGATATCCTGAGTTATATAAACACTTGTTCCATCGGAACGCAGGACAACTTTTTTGCCCATTTTACCGAGGTCACAGATAACTGCGCCATCTTCACGGCGGGAAAAGACCCCTTTATCCAATCCGGCGGCGATGATATCTTTGCCCAGCAGATAGGTTTCACTTTCCAGATAAGTATGATTGAAGTCGATTCCCATACGCTTATAGGTTTCGGCAAAACCGGCAAAAACCCAGTTGTTCATCATCTGCCACAACTCACGGACGGCGGGGACTCCGGCTTCCCAATCCTGAAGCATCTTCTGAGTTTCCTGACCGATGGCAGTTTCCAGAAAGAGTTCGTCGGAATCCTTTTCCGCAAGTTCCGGACGGGCGGCTTTGAGTTCTTTGACCGCGTCGGAGAGCATTTTGTTGTATTCAACATAAAAATCACCGACCAGATGGTCACCTTTGATACCGGTATTTTCCGGATTTCTTCCATTGCCGACCTTCTGGTAACACAACATGGATTTGCAAATGTGGATACCGCGGTCATTGACCAGATTCACCTCAATAACATCGTGACCGACACGTTTGAGCAGAGAACCCAGTGCCATACCCAGCGTGTTATTGCGGACATGTCCCAAATGCTGCGGCTTATTGGTGTTGGGTGCGGAAAACTCGATCAGCACCCGGCGGCGTTCCGCTTCAGGAAGTGCGGCGCGCTCAAGCAGAGCATCGGTATCCGCAGCTCCGGCAAGATGTAAAGCGGCAGCTTTGACAGTGATATTGACAAACGCTTTGACCGCCGTTACACTTTCAATATCTTCATGTTTGCTCAAAAAATCCACAACAGCGGCAGCAGCAGCCATCGGATTTCCGCAAAACTTGCCGATACGGAAACAATTCAGGGTAAAATCACCGGTCTGTCCGGCAGGACATGCTTCCAGAGCCAATACATTTTCTGCCGGATAAGCAGAAAATTCACTGCGCAAATACGCTTCCAAATCAATAAGAAACTTCATATTTTTCTATACCTTATATATAATATACAATATTGTCATCAAAGTGTCGTTTTTATAACCGTGGCTTCGCCCTCATCAAGCGGAGTGATGGTATAATGACCGAAACAGGCAGGAACAAGCACGGTTTCACCGGGAACAACAATGGCTTTAAGCTCATCTCTGCCGACTTCAATACGGTTTTTCACTGCACTGACAAGGTGGAAACTTTCCATACCGGTATCATCCTGCCACACGCTGCAAAGCCGCAAATCGGAAACTTTGAAGTGCGGACACATTTTCACGATATCGACCTTGCGGTTGAAAGAACATTTACCGACCGCACGGGGAATGCGCGGCGATACGCGGTTCATAAGATTTATGGATTTCATGCCCTCAACCTTATGGAGAGTACGGGGTTTGCCGTCAGTTCCCAATCTGCCCCAGTCATTGACACGATAGGTGGTATCGCTGTTCTGCTGGATCTCGAGGATAAGATTTCCGGCGCCGATGGCATGAAGTGTGCCGGAGGTGATGAAATAGGCATCACCTTCCTGCGATTTATAGGTCTGCATAAGTTTGTCGACGTCCGGAGAATCAAGCATTTCCATAAGCTGAACGCGGGTGGCATCACGGGATAATCCGGCAAAAATCTCAGCCCCGGGACGGTTGGCGATAACATACCACATTTCGGTTTTCGGTTCAGCACCGCCGCCGATTTCCCGGCACGCTTTTTCATCCGGATGCACCTGAAGACTCAAACGCTCACCGGCATCAATAAGTTTCACCATAAGCGGGAAACTTTTACGCCCGTGAGCGGCACGGCCCATAAGGGAGGCGCCAAATTTCTGAACCAATTCCTGCAAAGTCACACCGGCAAACCCGCCGTTGCTGACCACACTTTTAACGTCATCACGATCGACGAGTTCCCAGGATTCACCGATAGGTGCATCGGCGGGGGGAAGCTCTCTGCTGAGATATTCACTCATCATCGTTCCGCCCCAGACCCGCTCCATATAGATCGGGTGAAACTTCAAAGGGTACAATTTTTCACTGCCGGAAATATTCACTTTTTCTGCTCCTCTGCCGGGTAAAGACATTTTTCACAATACTCCGCCATCCATTCAGGCAGACGGGTAACGCGGAAGTCACGGTTGACACAAGCCAGCACCACATATCCGCGGGCAAGAACTTCATCACCGCGGCGAACTTCAGTGGCGATTTTTACTTTTACACGGGAATATTCTTCAATATACGCCCGCAGAGTAAGAAGATCATCATAACGGGCGCTGCCAAGATATTTGCAATGCGCTTCGGAAACCGGAAGAATGATCCCTTTTTCTTCCATAAGCGAATACGGCATACCGATGGCACGGAACATTTCTGTCCGGCTGCGTTCAAAATACTCCAGATAATTGGCATAGTAAACTACGCCCATTTGATCGGTATCCGCGTAGGGGACACGGTACTCCATATCGTAATACATAATATACCCTTGTTGTAAAGTGAAAAAAACACCGTTTGAAACAATATGTTCAACGGCGGTAATATACACTGCTTTGAGCAGATTTTCAATAGCTTTTTTGCAAAACCGGACGATTTTACAGGGATTTCAAAGTTCAACGGTACCTGCCGCCTGAAAAACAGCAGTTCCATCGGATTTTCCGCCGGAAATAAGAAAGTTGCCCTCAGCATCACTCTGCGCACGCATAAATATTTCCTCCCCGTATTGACCGGCATTGAGATAGTTCAGCTGGATCTCACGCACCTTCACTGCCATAAGAGAATATTTTTCACCGAGAATATCACTTATCCAGCGGGCATAAACGGCATTATTCAAATGCCGGTTGAGGTCGATATCCCCTGATCCGACAACTCTTGAGGAACATATTTCACCGGAAACTTCCGGGAGTTTATCCATATCCGGGAAAAACTTTTCCACCTCCGGCATATCCATTATTTCCGGCGGAAGGACTTTTTTCACATTGACCGGACGGTTTGCCGCCATATTCACAGGCAGCCAGAAACTTCCGGCGATACCGGCACGCACACCGTCGGCAATAAGATCGTAACAACGGTGGGCAAAAACCCGCCGGATACCGCAGGGAAAAGTTTTCACCTGCAAAACCTGACCGAGCAGAAGCGGTTTATCAAGTTTTATCTGCAAACGGCTCAAGACCCAGATAAGGCGCATTTCCGCCATATCTTCCATACCGACATTGAGTATTCCGGCATGTTCAGCAGCGGCATCCTGCAAACGGTCAAACAGAGAATGCAGTTTGAGTTCACCATTTGCATCACATTCATGGTGACGGATTCTTTCTGTAATTTCATGCTGATAAATCATAACTTTCCCTTCTTTATACGCAGTTACACTATAATATAGTTTCACCTTGAAATAAAACAAGTGTTCAGCGCTTGAAATTTCACTGTTTTGGAGCTATATTAAGGAATATCACGGTATCACAACTGACCGTTGTTACAAACAAGGAGTAAAAAAATGGTTGACTACAAAACACTCGGTCTGGTAAACACCAAAGAACTGTTTGCCAAGGCAGTCAAAGGCGGTTACGCCATCCCCGCTTACAACTTCAATAACATGGAACAGCTGCAGGCGATCGTTCAGGCTTGCGTTGAAACCGAATCCCCGCTGATTCTTCAGGTTTCCAAAGGCGCTCGTGAATATGCCAATCAGACTCTGCTCCGCTACATGGCTCAGGGCGCTGTCGAATACGCCAAAGAGATCAACAACGGCAAAGCTATTCCGATCGTTCTCCATCTCGACCACGGTCCGGATTTTGAAACCTGCAAAAGCTGTATCGATTTCGGTTTTTCCAGTGTCATGATCGACGGCAGTCACCTTTCCTATGAGGAAAACATTGCGCTGACCAAGAAAGTCGTTGAATACGCCCACGCTCACGATGTCACCGTCGAAGGTGAACTCGGTGTTCTCGCCGGTGTTGAAGATGATGTCAAAGCTGAAACCCACACCTACACCCGTCCGGAAGAGGTCGTTGACTTCGTCAACCGTACCGGTGTTGACTCACTGGCTATCGCTATCGGTACCAGCCACGGTGCTTACAAATTCAAGCCGGGCGACAATCCGAAAATCCGTCTCGATATCCTCGCTGAAATCGAAAAGCAGATCCCCGGATTCCCCATCGTTCTGCATGGTTCATCCAGCGTTCCGCAGGATCTGGTCAAAATCATCAACGAAAACGGCGGTCAGCTCAAAGATGCCATCGGTATCGGTGAAGACCAGCTCCGCGAAGCTGCAAAGAGCGCTGTTTGCAAAATCAATATCGACTCCGACGGCCGTCTCGCCATGACCGCTGCCATCCGCAAGGTCTTCAACGAAAAACCCGCCGAATTCGACCCGCGCAAATATCTCGGTCCTGCCCGAACCTCTCTCAAAGAGCTGTACATGCGCAAGAACCGCGAAGTACTCGGCAGTGCCGGTCACGCTTTTGACAAGTAACTCTTACTTGTTGAAGTAAAGTACAATAACGTGTCTGAATGTAAAATTCAGGCACGTTTTTTATATTTATATAAATTTGCCGCTTGAAATATTTGATATCGGTGCTAAATTAAGTGATAAGTTTGTTTTTATCAACACAAAGGATAACAGAAAAATGAACGATTTTACCATCAACACCGAAAACACTGTGGGAAATTTTTCCATCAGTCCCAATCCCGTTCCGGCGGCGCCTGCTCCGGCAGCACCTGCCGCCCCTGCCCCCGCGCCGGCGGCTCCTCAGGAGCAGAAACAGCCGAGCATTTACGGAGAAATCCCCCAGATTCCGACTCAGGAAGCTGTCGAAGGCATCCGTTACGACTTCAATGACGGTATCCGTATCCTCTTCCCGCACAACGGCAAAGAGTACCACGTAACCTTTACCGATATTGATACGGGAATCATCCTTTACAGTGCCGATACCGTCCCCGGTGCTTATGTCACCAGTGTCAAAAAATTCTATATCAAGTTCCGCTTGATAATCCACGAAAAAGGCGGTAAAGAACCGATTTTCACCCACGACTTCGACTGCCGCGACAAAGAAGTCATGATCCAGCTCCCCGTCGGCACTCTCGGCGACAGCATCGGCTGGTTCAGTTATGTTGAGCGCTTCCAGAAAAAACACGGCTGCAAACTTGTCTGCGTCATGACTCCGTGGATCGCCGATATCGTCAAAAAACAGTATCCCGATATCAAATTCATCACCACCGAAGAAACGAAAAATTATTCTCCCTATGCCTGTTACTACATGGGACTCTTCTTCCGCGGCGATGTTGACCACCAGCCGATCGATTTCCGCTATATCGGTCTGCACCGCACCGCCGGTTACATTCTCGGAGTCGATCCCAAAGATGAACCGCCGCGCGTCGACCTTTCCGCGCCCCGCAAAATCAAGGAAAAATATGTCTGTATCGCCGCTCAGAGTTCCAGTCAGGCAAAATACTGGAACAATCCCTTCGGCTGGCTGACCGTTGTAAAATTCCTTAAAGACAACGGCTACCGCGTGCTTTGCATCGACAAGGAAAAAGTCCACGGAACCGGATTGAACTGGAACTTCATCCCCTATGGAGTGGAAGATTTCACCGGCGATATCCCGCTTCAGGAACGTATCGACCTTATTAAAGATGCCGATTTCTTCATCGGTCTGTCAAGCGGTCTGAGCTGGCTGGCATGGTGCTGCAAAGTGCCGGTGGTGATGATTTCAGGATTCACCCACCCGACCAACGAATTTGAGACCCCCTATCGCGTCATCAACTATCATACCTGCCACAGCTGCTGGAACGATATGCGTCTGGACTTCGACCACTTCGACTTCCTCTGGTGTCCGCGCCACAAAGGGACTGACCGTCACTTTGAGTGTACCAAACTCATCTCACCGGAACAGGTCATTACCACCATCAAAAAAATTCCGACCTTCAAACCCGAAGAAAAAGCGGAATAAGTTCAATAAATCACCGGAAGGGGCTGAGCGCAAAACCTGATGTTTTGCGCTCAGCCCCCTGTTTTTTTACATTCAAGCTCCGCCATACATGGCGGAACGATCGTTATGTACGGATATGTACGGATGGGTACGGATATGTACAGAGCCGATAAACGGCAGAATTTGCTTTGAACTATCCCTTTTGTGATT
>SUWE01000060.1 GCA_015061615.1 Lentisphaerota bacterium | reverse complement strand
CTATGCGACTTCGGTGTTCTTGGATTAACATAAATCCGTTTTTATCAAGAGGCAAACCACTTTTGTTTTTTTTGCAAAAAAAATGAGAGACCTCTTGTGTCTCTCATAATATCTGGGAATACTGGGGTTGGGTCTTGTGAGGGTCTGCAAACACCCTGCTCAGACTGCAACCCGCGCCGCCCCCTTAAAAAACAGTATTCTTAGTATTCATAGTATTCTCAGTAATCACAGTAGCGGCGCACCATAACGACAGTGAGCCGCAGCGGGTATCAAGAGCGTGTCAGCCCGCAAGCCGCAGGGGGTATCCCGAACCCATGCCTGCCCGCAAGCCGCTTGGGGTTGTTTTTTTGCGCTTCGCGCTTTATTATGGGGGCGCTTTTTGTAAAAAGCTCCCCCATACCCCCGCAAAAACTTTTCACGCTTGCTTCGCAAGCTGCTCTTGAGCGCTTCGCGCTGTTTGGTGCTGCGCACGGCTTATGCGCTTGCGCGCTTGTTTTTGCGCTTGCGCACGATTGACAAAACCGCAAATCCCTGTTATATTAATACAGAGGCAATTTCAAAAGTTCTCAAAAATTCTTGAAAATTCCCGTTGCGATCTTAAAAAGCCGCGTTTTCGGCTGGTTACTCATTCAGTAGCCGCCTCAAACTCTCTTTTTGATTTCTTTTTGATCGACTTTTGCAATTACCTCACAATGTTAAAAAATTCAGGATATTGTAATTTTATGAAGTTGGATCTTGTCTGCCGCCTCGACCGCATTTTTGCTTCGATCGCAAAGGTTTTTATGCCTCTGTTTACGCCTGCAAAATCCCGGAGCATTCCGGAAACGGTCAAAAATATCGTCGTTTTCAAGTTTCTCGGCGGCGGCTCCCTCACTCTGGCAGCTCCCGCCCTTCTGGCTTTGAAAAAGCGCTTCCCCGAAGCCCGGATGCTCCTGCTTTCTACTCCCGGAATCAGGGCAAACGCAGAACTTCTGAAATTTTTTGATTCGGTCGAAACTTTTTCTCCGTCTTCCCCTTTCGCAGCACTGAAAACTTTTTTCAAGTTGAAGAAACTTCTTTTTGCTCCGGATAATCTCGTTGTCGATCTTGAACTTTATTCCGGATTTTCCCATATTATTTCAGCTTGGATATCTGCCCGCTGTTACTCTATCGGATTGGCTCAGCCGCAGGAAAAACACTTCTGGGATAAGGCAGTGTATTTCCGCGAAAGTCTGCCCATGTACCGGCTTTATGATGAATTATCCGCCGCTGCCGGCGGCATTGTTTCCTCTGCAGATACTCAGGATTTTTACCGTCTTGCCGATGAAAAAGTTGACCGCTCTCTGCTCGTTATCGCCCCTTTTTGCAGCACTTTGAGTCTGCGCCGCCAGTGGCAGACTCAAAAATTTGCTGAACTGCTCAACGCTGTTTTGCTGAAACGCAGCGGACTTCATGCCATTGTTATCGGCGCTCCGGAAGATTCTGCTGAAGCTGAAAAACTCTGCTCTCTGCTTCTGCCGCAAATCGCTCATAAAGTTGAATCGTGGTGCGGCAAAGCTGATTTTGCCGCCGCATTTGAGGCGCTCCGCCGTGCCGGATTGTTCATCGGCGTTGACAGCGCTCCGCTTCATCTTGCCCGGCTCTGTGCGGTTCCGTCAGTGAGTATCTGGGGAGCCACTTCCCCGACGCACCTGACGCGGGAGTTTGAAAATTACTCCGAAACCCTGATCGTTGCCGATGCCGGATGCACCCCCTGTGTCCATCGCGGCAATGCCGCATGCCCTTTTGAAAAAAGCTGTACCGCAATGGTGAAGGTCGAAACCGTCCTGCGTGCGGCAGAATCATTACTTGACAACCCTGAAACCGGAGGCAGAGGTGTATTCCATGAATCTGTGGAACGCCCTCAATAAAAAATTATGATTTTACAGATTTTGATTCTTTTCGGCGCAGTCTTCGCTCTTTATTTTCTGAAACAGAAAGATGAAGCTCTTCCCTTGCCCCGTTTCACTATGGGATTGATTTTTATTCAGGCTTTCGTCATTGCCGCTTTTGCCGGTGCCGCAGTGTGGATCTTCACCGGTACTGCTCCGGAATCATATTCTGATTTCATCGGCGGTTTTCTTGCCATATCCGGATTGAGTAAAAGTCATGAGTATCACGCTTTTTACTCTGCGGCGGCTGTTTTTCTGATTGCCGTACTCCTTCTGATGAAGCTCCACCGTCTGTGGGAAAGCGACAGAAACGGTTCAACCGCCCGTTCTCTCGTCTGTTACTCCCTTATTCCCGCACTGGTCATGACCGGGCAGGCACTCTGGGTGCGCGACTTTTTCCTCTGGCTCATTCCCGGAGCTTTTTCTGTTATCGCCGGAGCGGCTGTTCTTGCTGTTGAAAAAATTTTTGCGCGTTCCAGGGATAAGGATGCCCCCTTTGCACTGCTTTCGTCGATCTTTCTGCTTGCCGCCTCTTTTGCCGGGATATTTATCTGTCAGGGGTTTGGAACAAGTGATCTTTTTTACGTCATGCTCTCTCTTTATGCCGCCGCTCTGCTCTGGTCGGTAAAACAGGATAACTGGAAGATCGTCCTTTGCGTTTCGCAGCTGGGTATTCCATTGTGTTTCTGCCATCTTCTGCCGCCGCTCATGGAGCTTAAAGACGGCAATCTTTACGACCCCGGATTCAATTTGCTGCCGAATCTGCTGGTGATCATTCTGATTTCCATTTCTTATGCAAGCATATTGTTTGCTTACCGGAAAAAGGGTGAAACTGTTGCATCGTATGTTCCGACTCTGGTGCTTGCGGCATTTATTTCCGCCTTCTGCGCCGCCAGAGAGGTGTGGCCTTATCTTATCGGCGATGATTACCATGAAGGTGAAGCAATTCTGCCGTGGTATCTGCTCGTTGAACAGGGGGCGCTGCCCTACGCCGATTATGCTCCCAGCCGCGGATTGCTCAACTATTTTGCCGGATTTCTGGTCTGGCTCTTCAAGGGACAGCACGATTTTTCAATGATTTCCGGCATGTTGAAGTGGGTCGATCTGCCGCTTTATATCACTGCTCTGGCTCTTTTGCGCAAACATACCGGAACAGTTGCGGCAGTTGCTGCTCTTACTGCGGTCACCGGATTATCCCCGGCGATGGGAGCGGGAGTTCTCGCGGCTTTTCTCCTCTGGCTATGGCTGACGGATAAACGTTTTGAGGAGCATCCGGCGGCATTTCTGCGCTCATTCATCATCTTCGGCATTCTGGGAACACTCTATTCGCTTACCGACTTTCTCCCGTTTTACATGGGACTTTTCCCTTTGGCTTTTTACGAACTTTTCCGTGCATTCAAAGTTGAACGCAAATCCCTTTTCATTCTTGCCGGAACGGTTTTGGCGGGTATCGCCGCTGTACTGCTGATATCTCCGGTGCGCCGGATAATATTTTCCATGATCGAACTTCTGTTTCTGCAAAGCGGCTCCTACACTGCCGCGCACTGTGTGCCGCACATGCCGCAGATGAATCCCGACCCTGTCACCCCCGGATTTTTCTGGGATTCGTGCCGTTACGCCTTTATCACTATGGGCGGAATTTTTATCGCAACGCTGATTTTTCTGCGCAAAACGTGCAATATCCGCAAATATCTTGCCCTTGCCGCGTTTGTCATCTTTGCAATTATCATGATCCAGCGTGCCGGCGGCAGGGTCGATACCGGGAATTACTCAAGAATATATCTGCTTTCAGCACTGATGTGGGCGGTTTTCATGCCGGTATGGTACAAATTTTATTTTCCGTATAAACGCTCTGTTGATAAGTTTGCCGCTGCCGTCTGGCTTATCGGTCTGGGAATTTTCGGAACTCAGATGAAATGTTTTGAAAATCTCACCGTTTTATGGGAAATGGTGATTACTGAACCGGAAAATTGTGTCAATGCCGCTGCTGCCGGATTGCCCGGTCTCGGCGCTCATCCGCAGTTGAAACCCGATCACTTCAAGCATCATCAGGAAGTGAAAAAGTTTTTGAGTTCCATTCTCAAAGAGGGTGAAGCCGTCTGGGATCTGTCGAACAACTCCGCACTTTATGCTTATCATGATCTGCCGTTGGCAATGCGTTATCCGGCTTATTTCTACGCTGCTGAGCCGCGTATTTCTGAAAAACTTGCCGCTGAAGTCAAAGAAAAACTTCCGCTTCTGGCGCTTATCGAAGGCAGAAATATCGAGTTTCACGAAGGTAAACTCCCCCTGCGCGCCTACCCGCTTTACACTCTGCTCATGGATAATTACCGGGGTTTCAAGGATATCCACGGCAAAGTCTGGATGATCCGCAAAGGTGAGGAGTCGCGGCTTGAAAATAATCCGCTGGTCGTTCCCGGTTCTCTTGATGATATGGATATCCTTGCTCCGGCGGTCGCAGACAGGAAAATAGATGCCTATCCGCAGGTCTGGGCGGAGTCGTGGGAAACTCTCTTTCTCAAGGCGGAAAAAATTGCCGATCTGACTCCGTTTGTACGCTCAACGGTAAAGGGAGTACTCTTTCCCGCCGGGAATATCGACGGCGATTTTATGCTGATAAAATTTGACCGTCCGGTCGTTTCGCCTGCGCTCATGCTCCGCTGGGATGATGATTTCAACGGAAAAGGTCAGCCTTTTATCGCCTTTTCCGGAAGAAGTGACCGTTATCTTATTCCGCTTTCAACGGCGCCGAACTGGTATCTCAGCCGCCGGAAACACGATCTGGGTCTGCTGTTTGTTCAGGATGAAAGTTCTGCTCCGGCTGTCCTTGAGTGTTCTCTCTGGAAACGGCGGTAACTTTCTTTGCAGAATAAGATCAGCGGCGGTGGTACTTCCCGAAACGCGCCATGACCTGCTGAAGATCCTGCCACGCATCCTTTTTGGAACTTTCGTTGCGCAGAAGATACGCCGGGTGAAAAGTCGGCATCACCGGAATATTTTCATAGGAACACCATCTGCCGCGCAAACGTGATATCCCGCTTTCAGTGTTGAGCAGAGCTTTCGCCGCCACCGCTCCGAGAACGACGATCACTTCCGGACGGATAAGTTCTATCTGACGGCGCAGAAACGGTATGCAGCAGTCGATTTCCACCGGATTCGGAGTACGGTTGTCATCCGGACGGCACTTGATGACGTTGGCAATGTAAACCTCCTCACGGGTGAACTGCATCGCCGTTATCATTTTGTTGAGCAATTCGCCTGCCCTGCCGACAAACGGACGCCCCTGAATATCCTCATCGTATCCGGGAGCTTCACCGATAAACATGAGTCTCGCATCCGGATCGCCTTCGCCGAAAACGATATTTCTTCTCCGGCGGCACAATTCGCAGCGCTGACAATCTTTCAAAAGCTCCTGAAGCTGCACAAGAGTCGCCGCCGGAACCGGTGCCGGAGCAGGGGCGGGAACCGTTTCCGGTTTCTGAACCGGGAGACTCCTTTTTTCCTCCGCAACCGCCGGAGCAGAAGCAGGTGCTGCTTCCGGAACCGGAGCAGCAAGGTCACTGAAAAACTCCCGTATCGTCTCCGAATCCGACGGATCACCGGGGTACTTTGCCGCTGTTTCTGATAAAATGCGGCATATCTGATCGAAAAATTCAGCCATATTGCAGATAATAACTTTTATTTTTATACTTTATGCGCTATATTAATATAATGCCAAATCACGGCAAATAAAAGCAGTTCCGGCAAAAAAGCCGTAAATTAACCATTTCGGAGAGAAAAAATGAAAGTCGTAGTTGCGTATTCCGGCGGTCTCGACACCTCTGTGATCGTCAAATGGGTCAAAGAAACTTACAACGCAGAAGTCATCTGCTACTGCGCCGACGTCGGTCAGCAGGAAGAACTTGACGGTCTTGAAGCTAAAGCTATCGCCACCGGCGCCAGCAAATGTATCATCGACGACCTCAATGAAGAGTTCGCCCGTGACTTCATCTTCCCGATGCTTCAGGGTGAAGCCATCTACGAAAACAACTATCTGCTCGGTACCTCCATTGCGCGTCCTTTGATCGCCAAACGTCTGGTCGAAGTCGCCAAAGCCGAAGGCGCCGATGCCATCTGCCACGGTGCGACCGGTAAAGGCAACGATCAGGTGCGTTTTGAATTGAACGCCGCCGCGATCGACCCTTCCATCAAAGTCATCGCCGCGTGGAGAGATCCCAACTGGAAGTTCACCGGACGTATGGATATGATCGAATACGCCAAAGAACAGAACATTCCCATCACTGTTTCCGCCAAAAAACCGTACAGCATGGACCGCAATCTGCTGCATATCAGCTTTGAAGGCGGTATTCTGGAAGATCCCTGGAGCGAGTTCCCCGAAGATATCGCAGTCATGACTGAGCCGCTTTCCAAAGCAGCCGATACTGCCGAAGATGTCGTTATCACCTTTGAAAAAGGTATCCCCGTCAAAATCGACGGCGTGGAATATTCCCCTGCCAACATTATGCGCAAACTCAATGAAATGGGTAAAAAACATGCTGTCGGCAGAATCGACATTGTCGAAAACCGTTTCGTCGGTATGAAGTCCCGCGGTGTTTATGAAACTCCGGCAGGAACCATCCTTCAGGCGGCGCACCGCGGTCTGGAAGAGATCACCCTCGACCGTGAAGTCATGCACCTGCGTGACAGCCTCATTCCGCGTTACGCCGATATGATCTACAACGGTTTCTGGTATGCTCCGGAGCGCGAAATGCTTCAGGTCATGATCACCGAAAGCCAGAAGTTCGTCACCGGCGACGTCCGTGTCAAACTCTACAAAGGCGCCTGCCATGTCACCGGCCGCCGCAGTGAATACAGCCTCTACGACGATGAGATCGCCAGCTTTGAGGGTGCTGAAGTATACGACCACAAAGATGCTTCCGGCTTCATCCGTCTCAACGGTCTGCGTCTGCGCGTGCTTGCCCGCAGCAAACAGAAACGCTACTGATTTTTCAGGTACAGCTGTTTGCAGTGCGCAGTGACAGATAAAAAGTGTTATTTCCGGGATTCCGGGCGGCTCTGGTACGGATGCCGCAACGGAATCCCTGCACTGTGCATGCTTCTTGACGCTCCTGAAACTTTGATTTTCAAAAACCGGAAAAAGATCAAGGCGGGAGCAGTCAACGGATTTTTTGTCAAACGCTACAATCTGCCGGGTGTTTTCAATCAGCTGCGCAGTTATTTCAAGACTCCGCGCCCGTTCAGAGTTCAGAAAGGGGCGCAGATTCTTTCTCAGGCAGATATAAAAACTCCGGAAATCGCAGGAGCATTCATCTCGTGGAAAGGTTTCCGCCGCCGGGAGTATCTGGTGACCGCACTGCTGGATGAAAAAAATCAGTTTCTCAGCAAAATGCTTTTTGCAGGCAGAAAAGATGAGGTGTGGCAGCTGCTTACGGATAAATTCATACCGGCGCTGAAAAGATTGCACGATTCCGGTGCGATCCACGGAGACCTCAGTATGCGCAACCTTTATATCAGTGAAAAAAGTTGCGCCGGTATGATCGACCTTGACGGTATGAAATTCTTTACCAAAGCTGTTCCTCAGGCGGCGCGCGAAGCGGAACTCGGCAGATTGATAAGCAGTTTTTATATGAGCATTCCTTATGCTCCGGGGGAAATAGATACCGATGTACCGGTTCCTGAAGAAAAGATAATTCAGGCGCTCCGGTGCTATTCCGGTCAGCTTGACGCAGGCAATGTCCGCAGCTGTACGGAAAAATTTATCCGCAGGGGGAGAAAATATTTATGAGTGAAGAGAATATTCCGCGTCTGGCACGCAAGCTGGGGATACCCAAAGATAAGATTCCTGTTTTGCGTGAGGCACTGACCCACAGAACATACGCTGTGGAGCATCATCTTGCCTATGATAATCAGCGTTTGGAGTTTCTCGGCGATGCGGTGCTTGAGATAGTCCACACCGAAGCGCTCTACCGCCGCTATCCGGAACTGCCGGAAGGTGATCTGACCAAGATACGCTCGGCGCTCTCCTGCGAAAACACCCTTGCACAAATCGCCAGAGGACTCGAACTCGGCTCCTATCTGCTTATCGGCAACGGCGAAAAAGAGTGCGCCGGTTACGACCGCGATTCGACGTTGTGCGACCTTTTTGAAGCAGTTCTCGGCGCGCTTTATCTTTCCTGCGGAATGGAAAAGACCACCGCATTCATCCACAAACTTTTTGCCGTCCACTGTCCGGAGCCGAAGGAGCTGCTGATGACGCTCAATCCCAAAGGCAGATTGCAGGAGTTCACTCAGGGCAAGTGGCACCAGACACCGGAGTACCGGCTTTTCAACCACAGCGGTCCGCAGCATGCGCCGTTGTTTGAAGTGGAAGTGAAAGCGGCAAATTACTGCACCATCGGCGCCGGAACCAGCAGAAAACTTGCCGAAACCGATGCGGCGGCAAAAATGCTGAAATTCTTTATGAAAAAATTCAAAGCCTGAACAGAAAAGAGGTGTTATGGAGATCATCGGTCTGGGTACGGATATAGTGGAAATATCCCGCGTTGAAAAGGTGCTTGAAAGTCATGGTCAGCACTTTACCGGACGGGTGTTCACTCCGGCGGAGCAGGCTTTGGCAGAGAGTAAAAAAAATTCCGTCACCTTCTATGCCGGCAGATGGGCGGCAAAAGAGGCGGCGGCAAAGGCGCTCGGCTGCGGGATCGGTCAGAATTGCGCGTTGAATGAAATAGAGATACTCAATGCACCTTCGGGCGCTCCGGTGTTGACATTTTCCGGCAATGCGGAAAAATCTGCCGCCGCCGCCGGAGTGAAGAATATAAAAGTTTCCATCAGCCACGAAACAAACTATGCCGTTGCCACGGTCATACTTTGCGGATGATGATTTTACAATGCTTTACGGAAATGATTGCATGACAGAAGGACTTGAAAAAAGTGCTTTGAGATGATATGTTATATAAGAGGTACAACAGTATCTGAAAGGTATATATGAAAATTCTGCTTTTGAATGGACCGAATTTGCAGCTTCTGGGTACACGGGAGCCTGAAATCTACGGTTCGACTACTCTTGATGAGATCGTCAGGGAAACAGTTGAGCTGGGTAAAACTCTGGGGTGCGAAGTGACTGCGTACCAATCCAATATCGAAGGGGAACTGGTATCGCTTATCGGTTCGGCACGGCAGAACGGTTTCGACGGCATAATCATCAATGCTGCGGCGTACACACACACCTCAGTGGCATTGCGCGATGCCATCAGCGCCGTTGCACTGCCGGCGGTTGAGATCCATTTGAGCAACACTGCTTCACGCGACGAATTCCGTCACAAATCCTTCATAGCTCCGGTCTGCACCGGGGTGATAGCCGGATTCGGCAAGGACTCCTATTTACTGGCACTGCGGGCGCTCGCATCACGAAAAGCCCGTTCAAAATAAGCAAACCCAACACTTTACTAAAAAGGAAAAAGTTATGAATTTCGATGAAATCCGCAACCTGGTCAAACTGATGGGCGAGTACAATCTCACCGAAGTAAAAATCGAATCCGAAGATTGCAACCTCTGTTTCCGCCGCGGTGATGACCGCGCCCCGTTGGCTCCGGTGGCAGTTCCGGCGGTGATGCCGGTTGCCGCGCCCGCGCCTGCTCCTGCGGCTGACAACACCATCGACCTGCCCCTTTTCGGTAAAGATGCCGCACCTGCGGAAACTATCGACTCCCCGCTTGTCGGAACCTTCTACCGCGCGCCGGGACCGGATGCAGCTCCGTTTGTTCAGGTCGGCGATCGTGTCAATCCCGATACCGTTCTGGGCATTATCGAAGCGATGAAGGTGATGAACGAGATCAAGGCGGAAAAATCCGGAGTTATCAAAGAGATCCTTATAGAAAACGGTCAGCCGGTGGAATTCGGTCAGCCGATGTTCGTTCTGGGCTGAGACCCCCCGCTTCAAGCGAGAGGAGAATTTTCTTATGTTCAATAAAATAATGATTGCCAACCGCGGAGAGATCGCAGTGCGTATCATCCGCGCATGCCGTGAACTGGGTGTGCGTACCGTAATGGTGTACTCCAAGGCAGATGCGGAAAGTCTTCCGGTAAAAATGGCGGATGAAGCGATTTGTATCGGCGCTCCCCCGCCGGCGGAAAGCTATCTGCTCATTGAAAGACTGCTCACTGTTGCCGCGATCTGCGATGTGGATGCCATCCATCCGGGATACGGATTTCTTTCTGAAAATCCGTACTTTGCCGAAGCGTGTGAGCGCCACGGAATAGCCTTTATCGGACCGACTGCCGGAGCGATGAAAGCTCTCGGAGACAAGGCGGTCGCCCGTGACACGATGAAAAAAGCCGGAGTTCCCATCACTCCGGGCAGTGAAGGACTTATCCGCGACGAAAAACAGGCGCTTGAAATGGCACACCGTCTGGGCTATCCGGTGATCGTCAAGGCGGTCGCCGGCGGCGGCGGACGCGGTATGCGTATAGCTCACAATGATGTGAGTCTTTGTCAGGGATTCCTTTCCGCCCGCAGAGAAGCGGAAAGCGCCTTCGGCAACGGCGACCTTTATATGGAAAAATTTCTGGTCAATCCGCGTCATATCGAAGTGCAGATACTTGCGGACAACTTCGGCAACGTGATCCATCTGGGTGAACGTGACTGCTCGGTACAGCGCCGCAACCAGAAACTTATCGAAGAAACTCCGTCACCGGGAATCAGCGCCAAAGTGCGTGAAAAGATCGGAATTGCCGCGATCAAAGCGGCGAAGGCGGCAAAATATACCAGTGCCGGAACGATCGAGTTTCTGCTTGATCCCTCGGATCCGGAAAAGTTCTATTTTATGGAAATGAACACCCGTATCCAGGTGGAACACCCGGTTTCAGAGATGATAACCGGAATCGATCTGGTCAAGGCGCAGATCCACATTGCCGCCGGCGGCAAACTGAAGATCCGCCAGAAGGATGTGATGTTCCGCGGTCACGCGATCGAGTGCCGGATCAATGCGGAAGATCCCGACCGCAATTTTGCACCGTGTCCGGGAAAAATAGAGCAGTTCATTCCTGCCGGAGGTCCGAATGTGCGTATGGATACACATGCGTTCAGCGGATATTTCATTCCGCCGTACTATGACAGTCTTATCGGCAAACTGATAGTCTGGGGCCATGACCGTGAGGAAGCGCTTGCGACCTGTCAGCGGGCATTGGATGAAATAGTGGTGAAGGGAGTGAAAACGACGATACCCTTCCAGCGCCGGATTTTGTCACACCGCAACTTTGTCGAGGGCAGATACGATACCGGATTTGTGGAAAATGTGCTTCAGAAGATCAGCAAAAGTACAACGAAGGAGAAAGCAAAATGAGCGAAGAAAAGAGTTCTCTTGAAAAGACCACTGTTCTCAATGACACCGAAATGGGTGATATAAGTATTCAGGACGGTGTGATCGCGTCTATCGCCCATCGTGCCGCGCTGAATGTGGAAGGTGTTTCCAGACTTGCGGGCAACTCCATCATCAACAGTGTTGCGGAACTGGTTGGCAACCGCCGTATGCAGTCGCGCAATATCAGCGTAACTTTCGGTGAAGAAGGTGACGTGGCGATCGAAGTCAAAGTGGTGCTGAAATTCGGCTGCTGCATTCCGCAGGTGGCAAAAGATATCCAGAAGGCGGTCATTACCGATGTGGAAGCCTCCACGGGAATGAATGTCACCGGAGTTCATGTGGTGGTCAAAGAGATCGAAGAAGAGATCGCTGAAGAAGATAACGATGACGAAAGCGGCAGTGATGAATAAAGAATCATCGAATCTGCCGTGTGAGATCTGTCCGCGCCGCTGTAATGCGGTGCGGACTTTTTCTTCAGACGGAAAATTGCCGGGCTTCTGTCAGGCTCCGGAAGATATAGTCATTTCAAGGGCGGGACTGCACCGCTGGGAAGAACCGGTGATAAGCGGTGAAAGGGGGAGCGGAACGGTATTTTTTTCCGGATGCAATCTCCACTGTGTATATTGCCAGAATCACGATATAAGTTCACGCTGTGTGGGAAAGAGAGTATCGCAGGAGGGGTTGCGCAGACTGTTTTACCGCCTGACAGAACGCGGGGCGCACAATATAAATCTGGTGACGCCGGGACATTATGCCAAAAAGATAGCTCCGGTGCTGATGGAAAAATTTCCGGTTCCGATAGTTTACAACAGCAACGGTTACGAGCTGCCTGAAACATTAAAACTGTTTGATAATAAAGTAGATATATATTTGCCTGATTTGAAATACAGTGACAATGCTCTTGCGAACCGGTACAGTCATGCGCCGGACTATTTCGAGAGGACGTGTGCGGCGATAGATGAGATGTACCGTCAGACGGGAGATTTTGAATTTTTTGCTGATGGAATGTTAAAAAAGGGAGTGGTGATCCGCCACCTGATATTGCCGGGGCAGTTGGAAAACACGTTGAAGGTCATTGAATATGTGGCGGAAAAGTACCGTCCGGGTCAGGTGTTGTTTTCGTTGATGCGGCAATATCTGCCGTGCGGAAAAGTAGATGAAGAGCATTATCCGGAGCTGAACCGCAGGATAAGCGACTGGGAGTATGAAGTGGCGGAATCGGCGTTATTTGCTTCGGGGATAGAGGATGGTTTTGTGCAGGATGCGGAATCGGCGGTGAAGGAGTTTATTCCGGATTTTGAGAATGGCGGCAGTGATTCGGATGCGGTGCCGCTGGACGATCTGGAGTAAAGCGCGAAGCGCCTGAGCCGTGCGCAGCACTTAGTTGCGCGAAGCGCTCAAGAGCAGCTTGCGAAGCAAGCGTGAAAAGTTTTTGCCGGGGGTATGGGGGGAGCTTTTTACAAAAAGCGCCCCCATAATAAAGCGCGAAGCGCCTGAGCCGTGCGCAGCACTTAGTTGCGCGAAGCGCTCAAGAGCAGCTTGCGAAGCAAGCGTGAAAAGTTTTTGCCGGGGGTATGGGGGGAGCTTTTTACAAAAAGCGCCCCC
>SUWE01000059.1 GCA_015061615.1 Lentisphaerota bacterium | reverse complement strand
GCGGCAGAGGGTGAAACTTTGCGACACATGAGTCGAACCACCACCACACACGCATACCACTTGCCAGTACAAAATCCCGCATGCGCGGGCGCCAGGGGTGCAGGGGGCGGCGTTAGCACCCCTGCAACAAAACAGACAGATTTTTTCAGCCGCTTTTTGTCTCCATAAAAAAAGTCCGACAAGTCAGACCTGCCGGACAATATTTTCAGCAAACGCGCTTAAAACTCGCTTTTCATGAAAGCGGCAAGGGCATCTTTCCAGTGGGGCATGGGAGAAATTCCGGCAAGACGGAGCATCATCTTATCCAGACGGGAGTTCGCCGGACGCGGTGCCGGACGCGGAAACTCCGCAGTGGTACAGGGGACGATCTTCTGATCTTTTCCGGCAAGGCGGAAAATTTCAGCGGCAAAATCCGCCCATGATGCCTCGCCTTCGCAGGTCATGTGGAAAGTTCCGACCAGTTCACGGTTGTTGAGTATCTCGCGGAGTTTCTGCGCCACAGCAAGTGTGGATGTCGGATTACCGATCTGATCGGCAACGACCTTGAGTTCCGGGCGGGTTCCGTCAGCAAGATTCATCATCGCATGAACAAAACTCGGTCCGCCGGCGCCGTAAAGCCACGATATGCGGCAAATCACATGATCCGGACAATGGCGGCGGATCGCTTCTTCTCCGGCAAATTTGCTTTTCCCGTAAACGGTATTGCCGCCGGAGGCACGGTCAAATTCATTGTACGGACGGTCGGAGTCACCGTCAAAGACGTAATCGGTGGATATCGCGATCAGCCGCACGCCGTTGCGGTGACAGGCGGATGCGACATTCGCACTTCCCAGAGCGTTGAGTTTGTAAGCAAAATCGATTTCAGTTTCGCATTTGTCAACTGCGGTCATCGCCGCACAGTGGATGACGGCATCCGGAGCATATTCAGCGATAAGTGCATTGAATTTTGCCGCATCGGTGATATCAGCTTCGGGCAGATCGGTGGGGATGAGTTCAAACTCTTTCAATTCGGCACAGAGGGTGCGGCCGAGCATTCCTTTGCCGCCGGTGATGAGGACTTTCATTTCAGGTACTCCTGATTATTGTAATCAAAAAGTTCCGCATCGGCAAGAAGCGGATTTTTCATATCTTTGGGTGAAAGGATGAATTTATCCAGCTCAACCTTCCAGTCGATGCCCAGAGCCGGGTCGTTGAAAGCGATCCCGCGTTCATGTGAAGGCATATAGGTGTTGTCGCATTTGTACGCGAAAGTGACACTTTCAGTCAACACGACAAAACCGTGGGCAAAACCGCGCGGAACAAAGAGCTGATATTTATTTTCCGCAGAAAGCTCAACGGCGACATGTTTGCCGAAAGTGGGGGAGTTTTTGCGGATATCCAGAGCGACGTCCAGCACGGCGCCTTCGATAACACGCACAAGTTTCGCCTGAGTATAGGGGGCTGCCTGATAGTGCAGACCGCGCAGGACACCGTATTTGGAACGCGATTCATTATCCTGCACCCAGCGGCAGTTTATACCGTTGGCGGAGTATTTTTCTTCGTTCCATGATTCAAAAAAGTAACCCCGGTCATCGCCGAAAACTTTCGGAACGACGATTTTCACTTCGGGAATGGCGGTATCAATGATCTGCATAAAATCACTTTCCTTCTGTAAGACGCATAAGATACTGACCGTATTCAGTTTTCATCATATCCTGAACCGATTCGCGGACTTGGGCGGCGGTCATCCAATTATTTTCAAACGCGATCTCCTGAAGACATGCGACCTGAAGTCCCTGACGGGTTTCGATGGTGTGGATGAAATTCGCCGCTTCAAGCATGCTTTCATGAGTTCCGGTATCGAGCCATGCGTAACCTCTGCCGAGCGTTTCAACGTGAAGTGTTCCGCGTTTGAGATATTCGTTGTTGACCGAAGTTATTTCCAGCTCTCCTCTGGCGGAAGGTTTGATATTTTCCGCGATGCTGACAACATCGTTGTCGTAGAAGTAAAGTCCGGTGACGGCGTAATTGGATTTGGGACATTTGGGTTTTTCCTCAATGGAAACCGCCTTGCCGTCAGCATCGAACTCCACCACGCCGAAACGTTCCGGGTCGCAGACGTAGTAACCGAAGACGGTCGCGCCTTTTTCGCGTTCCGCCGCCGCCCGCACCAGACGGGAAAGATGGGCGCCGTAGAAAATGTTGTCGCCCAGCACCAGCGCCACGGAATCGTTGCCGATAAACTCTTTACCGATGATAAATGCCTGCGCCAGACCTTCGGGTCTGGGCTGGACGGCGTAGGTGAACTCCACGCCGAAACGGGAGCCGTCACCGAGAAGCCGCTGGAAACTGCTCTGATCTTCCGGAGTGGTGATTATCAATATCTCTCTGATACCGGCAAGCATCAGCACCGATATCGGATAGTAGACCATCGGTTTGTCGTAGACAGCAAGCAGCTGTTTGGATACTCCGCGGGTAATGGGGTGCAGCCGGGTTCCGGCGCCGCCGGCAAGTACGATACCTTTCATGATGATTATTCTCCTGTTCCAAGCCGTTCCATTTTATATTCACCGCTCAAAACATGAGCGCACCAGTCATCTTTGTGTTCCAGATACCACTGGACGGTTTTGCGGATACCGCTTTCAAAGGTTTCCAGCGGTTTCCAGTTGAGTTCGCGGGCGATTTTGTCGGCGTCGATGGCGTAACGCATATCGTGACCGGGACGGTCTTTTACGAATACGATCTGGTCGGCGTAGGATTTTCCGTCTTTGCGCGGAGCAAGTTCGTTGAGCAGTTCACAGATTTTGTGGACGACTTCGATATTTTTCTTTTCGTTGTGACCGCCGATATTGTAGGTTTCACCGGGAACACCCTCGGTGGCGACAAGATAAAGCGCTCTGGCGTGATCTTCCACATAAAGCCAGTCGCGGATCTGCAATCCCTGACCGTAAACTGGCAGTTCCTTGCCGTCAAGCGCATGAAGAATGACCAGCGGAATGAGTTTTTCGGGGAAGTGGTAAGGTCCGTAGTTGTTGGAACAGTTGGTCACCAGTGTCGGCAGACCGAAAGTGCGTTTCCACGCCCGCACAAGGTGATCGCTGGAGGCTTTGGATGCGGAGTAGGGTGAAGAAGGAGCGTAGGGAGTGGTTTCGCGGAAGAAATCTTCCGGACCTTCCAGATCTCCGTAAACTTCATCGGTGGATATATGGTGGAAACGGAAAACTTTTTTTCCTTCATCATCCAGAGAGTTGAAATATTTTCTGGCGGCTTCAAGCATGGTGTAGGTGCCGACGACGTTGGTCTGGATGAACTCCCCCGGTCCGTCGATGGAGCGGTCAACGTGACTTTCGGCTGCAAGGTGCATGACATGCGTGGGTTTGAATGAGGCAAAAACCGCATCGACACCGGCTTTATCGCAGATATCGACCTGCTCAAAACGGAAACGGTCGGAAGAAGAAACTTCTGCAAGCGACTCAAGGTTACCGGCATAGGTCAATTTGTCGATCACACAGACAGCGTCCTGCGTATTGCGGATGATATTCCGCACCACGGCAGAACCGATAAAACCGGCACCTCCGGTAACAATAATTCTGTTGCAAGTCATGTTTTTTCCTCCTGATTCACATTGAAAATATAACAGCAACGCCTTACAATAGCACTTTTTTTATATTTTTCAACTTTTTCCCTGAGCATTCCTTCAAAAAACAGCAAAAAAACTGAATTAAACTTGCAGAAAAATGGAATCACGGTTATATTATCAACAAATGATGACAGATTCAGATACAACAAGGATAATCAAAATGAAATTGTCTCCGATGCCCGCCTATCCGGCAGGGATTCCCGCTTTTGTAGACTTGCTCAAAACCCATGAAAAATTTGTCCCGAACTGGGAAAATACTCTGAAGTGTCAGGCAACTCAGCTTGATGCCCGTGCCGGTATCACGGTGAATTTCAACTTTCCCGATCCGGAAAAACTTCTGGAAAGCGCCGTAAAAGATTTGAACCGTTTTCTTGACGAAGCGGAATGTTCCGGCAGCGGGACGACCCTTGATATCGTTGAGGGTAAAGATTTTGAAACTGAAGAGTATCAGCTTGTTGCAGATGAAAAGCTCACCATATCTTCCGGTGATACTGAAGGTATCCGCAGAGGTATTTACGCTCTTATCGACCTGATTTCAGCATCCCCGCTGCTTGAAAAAGGGGTCATCCGCCGCAAGCCGTGGGTAAAAAACCGCATTTCCCGCTGCTTCTTCGGTCCGATCAAGCGCCCGCCTTTCAATATCGACGAATTGATGAACGATATCGACTATTATCCGGAAGAGTATCTGAGCAAACTTGCCAAAGACGGAATCAACGGCTTGTGGCTGACGATCGTCTTCAGAGAGATCTGCGACACCTCGTTCCGTCCGGCTCCTGCAGATGCGGAGCGCCGTATCGCCAAGCTCTGCCGCACCGTTGAGCGCTGCCGCCGTTACGGAATAAAGGTGTGGGTATTCTGCATCGAACCGATCTACTGGGCAAAGGCGGCGGGCAATCCGCTGCCGCCGGGGTGTGAGGAACTTCTCGGTCCGGAAATGTGGCTCGACGGAGTGGTGATGAACAGCTTCTGCCCGAAGTCGGAAACGGCGGCAAAATATCTCTATGAGTGCAGCAACTCCCTCTTCCGCAAAGTCCCTCATCTGGGCGGAATGCTCTTTATATCACTGGGTGAAAGGTTGACCTCATGCCTAGGACAGTTCGGCAATACCGGAACCGGGGAAGCTCCCTGTCCGGATTGCGATTTCGGTCCGGATGATATCCTGTCAAGAGTTCTGCTGCCGATGCGTGAAGGTATGCGCGACGCCAATCCCGATGCGCAGATGATAAGCTGGCTCTATCTGCCCTATGAATCGCAGATGTCCGACTGGATCTACAAGATCCCCCGCAAACTTACCAAAGAAATAACACTGGCGATGAACTTTGAATCCGGCTACACCCGTGAACAGCAGGGCAAGCCGCGTGCCGGCGGCGATTACTGGCTCTCTCAGGTAGGTCCATCCGACCGTTTCGGCAGAATGGCGGAAGCGGCGCGGGGCCGCTGTATGTTCGGAGCAAAAATGCAGGTTGCCTGCTCCCATGAAACTGCGACAGTACCTTACATTCCCGTCCCCGGACTGCTTTACCGCAAGTATAAAGCGATGAAAGATCTGGGGGTATCGACGGTTATCCAGTGCTGGTACTTCGGCAACTATCCCGGCTTGATGAATGAGGCGGCATGCAAGCTCTCTTTTGAAGATTTTTCCGGAACTGAAGATGAGTTCCTTGAAAAACTTGCCAAAACCCACTGGGGCAAAGATCATAAAGCAGTCCTTGAGGCGTGGAAACACTTTACCGAAGGTTACTCCAACTATCCTCTGGATAACCGCATACAGTATTACGGACCGCTGCATGACGGTCCGGTCTGGCCGCTGCACCTGAAGTTGAGCGTCACTCCGCTCACACGCAGCTGGAAGCCGGAAATGTTCCCTTCCGGCGATGCCATCGGCGAGTGCCTCAAACAGTTCGACCTCTACGACCTGGTCAATCAGGTTCACGAGATGCACCGCAACTGGAAAAAGGGCATGGAAATAATGAAAAAAGTCGATGCCCCGGCTCATGAACTGGATATGGCACTGGCTGAGGCGCTGGATATCCAGATATCATCGGCGTATCACATCCTGAAATTCTACATGCTGCGCGAAGCGCTGCTCAACGGCGACCCGGCATCCGGCAGATTGCTTGATGAGTTGACTGCGATCGTGAAAAAAGAGATCGCCGCTTCCCGGCGCCTTGCAGAATTGTGCGAAACCGACCCCCGTCTGGGATATCACTCAGAAGCAGAAGTTTACAAATACTTCCCCGAAAAACTCCGGTGGCGGGCGGATGAGCTGCAGAAACTTCTTGACTCCGACTTCGCCGGAGCGCGCAAATTGCAGGATACCCCTGCGGAACTGGTCAAATTCCTTTTGAGCGATATGGAAACAGCGTACCGTCCCGGCAGACGTTATGAAACGGAAAAAATCTGCTGGTCATTTGACGCCGACCATGAAAATATCTTTGTGAACCTTGAATTTCCCGGAAAATACGACTGTGCCGAACGCGCGTATATCTATTTGATGGACTCCCACGCAGTAATGCAGTCGATCCCGGTCATCACCATCGCCAAACAGGATTGCGAAGAGACTCCCGGCGGCTGGAAAACGCAAGTGGTCATTCCCCGCAGTAAAGTCCGTTATGCATCACGTTTCCTGCTCGGTGTGGAACGGGCGCTCTTCCCGGAAAATGCTCCGGAAGAACATTACAATCACAAAACCGGTGTCTGCTGTCACGACCTGCGTCTGGCGTACACCTATTTCTACGCGGATAAACTTTCACCGGTCGAACTGTAAAGGAATTTTCCGCCATGCCCGATCTGAATTACTCCCCGATGCGCATCCACCAGTACGGATTTGCCCGGGTTTCCGACTGGTGTTACCGCGAGGATGAAATAACTTCAGCATTCTGGCGGGCATGGATAAATACCGCTGAAGGCGGAGTTCTGCACTACAACAACCGCACGGTGAAAATGGAACCGGGTGTGATCTATCTCATTGCACCGGAAACAAGTTTTTCCACGGAACAAACCGCGCCGTTTTCCCAGCTTTACATCCACTTTTCAATGAAGTTCCCCAACCATGAACCGCAGGATGGTATTTTTGATGTACCAGCCTGGCCCGAGGTGCTGAGACTGCTCAACGAATGGCAGAAACATTTCAGCCGCAGTGATATAAGAACTTTTCTCAGTGTAGCTGGATTACTGCATACAGCGGTATCGAAACTGCCGGAAAAATATTTTGAAAAAGCCGAATCCATGGATAAACGGGTGCTTGCCACACTTAAAACCCTTTCCAGTACCACTTTGGGGCATTACACCAACAAACAGCTGGCAAAACGGGTAAAAATGAGTGAAAGCGCTTTTCTTCATCTTTTTACCGGGCAAGTGGGGGTTTCTCCACAACGCTACTACCGCAGCAAACGGATAGAAAGAGCGAAGTTTCTGCTTGCCTATTCCGACTCGTCCATAGAGAGCATCGCCACTGATACCGGCTTTGTCGACCGCTACCATTTCAGCAGAATATTCCGGGAAATCACCGGAACTTCACCGAAGCGTTACCGCAATATGCACAAAAAAGCTGAATAAATTCCGTTACTCCGCCATTTTTCAGCAGTAAAAGCAACAGAGAATTTTTGCATACTCAGCAGGAATATACATTTTTTTATCCGTTTCAGCTATTTTATTTTCACCTTTCATGTCGTATACTTAGAACAATTCAGTAAAAAAATGCTGATTTCGGCATAAAAAGAAAGGAAAATCGGGATGAAAGAAAAAAGCAGTAAAAAAATATTTCATTTTACTCTTATCGAACTGCTCGTGGTTATCGCCATTATCGCCATACTGGCATCGATACTGCTGCCTGCGCTCAACAGTGCCAGAGCATCAGGAATGCAGACAAACTGTCTGAGCAATCTGAAACAGCTCGGTCAGGGAACAGAAATGTATTCTGCTGACAGTGACGACAATATCGCCATCTGGAACAGCCGTCTGCCCGGTATGAGCTGGGCGGGTGTCACCGGAGCAAATGAACGTTATTACAGCTTCGGCGGCGCACTGCTTCACGCCCTGGGTTACACCCCTGCGCCGACACTGAATGCGAACGGCACGGTGGTAAAAGCCGGATTGCGCTGCCCGGTATGGTTCGGTGACACCGGCAACTTCGCCTATTACGGTTACGGAATCAACCGCGGATACGGCTCCTACTCCAACGGTCTTGCTCAAGCTCTGGGAGTCAATGTCTCTCAGGGATACTCATCAGCCAAACACCCCGGACTTAAAACTGCGAGCAACTGGGGCATCAACACCGGATGCAACCCCGGCAAAGCGGGCAAGATCAAAAATCCCGGAAGAATTATGTTTTACGTCTGCTCCGGTCCGACCACTTCGGCGGCGACCCGGCACTACCCGAACTTCCCAAGCAGCAATGCCGACGGTTCGGCGGTGATACGCCGTGACGGCAAGGGAACTGCCAAAACCTACATTTCCGGCAAAGTACTTACCGACTCCGGTGAGTATCAGGCTTGCGCCTTTGCGAAAATCGCTGAACTTAACTTCTGACAACCTTCAAAAAAAACAAAGGAAATATATATCATGAAAATTTTGTCGATCATCGCCGCCGTCTTCAGCTTCTGCATCCTCAGTGCCGCAGATTTTTCAGTTGAAGTCACCAAAATCACCGAAACTGCCGCTCCGGGCAAACCGATAGAAATGGAAGTCACTCTGGCATGTCCCGACGGCTACCGTCCGGCGGCGTGGGTATTGACCGCATTCCGCAACGGAGTTCCGGCGGAGTTTCCGGCGGCACTGAATCTGGAGTCGAAATTTTCCAAATCCAAAAATCCCCAGTGGAGCTACTGCAACATCTTCACCAAATGGTTCAGAAAAAGTGATAATTCCCTGCAGAAAAAACTGGTCATCACCACTACTGACAAATGGCCCGAAGGTGACTATAAATTCACTGTTCAGATAATTTTCCGCAAATCAGGAGCAAAAGACAAATATATGAGCAAAAAAATCCTGTTCACTCTGGAAAAACCTGCGGAAACCGAAGCTGAATCCCCCAAAGCTGAAGAAAAAGCCGGAGATGCCGCCTGATGAAAGCTCCCCGTCTTGCCTCTTTCTTTGCCGCCGCTTCGCTCGCATTGCCGCTGGCGGCGCAGCTGACTGTCCCCGCCGGAAATCCGGTTGTGGATGGCAAACTTGACGACAAATGTTATGAAAATATCCCGTGGCAGAGCGGTTTCACCACCATTTACAAAGGTGAAAAACCGGCGGAAGAAACCCGGTTCAAACTCTGTCACAACGGCAATACCCTTTTCATCGCCATCGAAGCGATGGAAAAAAATCCGGAAAAGATGAAAAAAGAGTTCCATCTTCCCGATTCAGCAAATATCTGGATGAATGACTCCTTTGAAATTTTTATCTCACCGGAAAAGAACAAAAGTTACTGCTACCATATCATCGCCGACTGTGCCGGACAGGTGCGTGATGCCGTCTGTCAGGATAACAATGCTGGAGGCTATAAAACTGAAAGTATCTGGAACAGCGGCATACAGGTAAAAACTGCCATCGGCAAAGACCGCTGGACGGCAGAGATAGCTCTGCCGCTGGGCAGTATGAAAATTCCGGCAAAGCCGGAGTTCACCTTCAACATCGTGCGCACGCGGAACGCCCGCCGTCCGGCGGAAGTTTCCGGCTTTGCCAAAAATCCTTCGCACCGCAATCTCAATCCGCAGATATTCGTTCCGCTGAAGCTCAAAGATTTCAACCCTGAAATCTACTGTGTCGGCATCGACTGCACAGCAAGCGCATTGAAGAAAACGGATAAAGGTTTTCAGGCGGAGTTCACTTTGCATACTGCGTCGCGTTCCAAAAAGATGAATATCGTTGCCGCCGAAGTGACTCTGCTGGATAAAGAGAATAAACAAGCTGCTTACAAACGCCGCCGTTATGAGGTGGAAAAGGGCAAATTCGACACCTTCAACTACAAATTTGCCGGAGTCAAACCGGGCAGTTACATGCTCGATGTCAAGGTCACCGGTTCCGGTTCAAAAAAGCCGCTGATCGCGGTATACCGCAAAAATGTGACCTTTGACTACACCCCGATCGCAATAAATCTGCTCTATCCGAAATACCGCAGCACTCTTTTTGCCACGATGAAAGACAAAACCGTCAAGGCAAAAGTGGAGTTCAAGGAGTTTGCGGGGAAACCTTACACCATCACCGTCACAGGCGATAGCGGCGAAGTTATGAAAATATCTGAACCTGCCGCTCCGGCGGTGAAGGAGTTCACCTGCGACCTTGCCAAAGCCGCAGACGGCAAATATCTTGTCACGGTCAAATGCGGTGAGGCAGAAGCCAAAGCGGTCATCCGCAAAGTTCCGGCACTCAAAGGCGAAGTGCGGGTCGATGAAAACAATATAACATTGATCGACGGCAAGCCGTTCTTCCCCTTCGGCTGGTACGGCAACGATGATGCGGCGGGTAAAAAAAGCCATATCAACTCCATTCTTGATACGGCGCTTTACACCTCGTTTGAGCAGCTCAGCAAAGCCTTTGATGCCCGCAGGGAAATGGGGGTAAAAATGATAATCTTCCCCTATCAGGAGTTCACAAAAACCGGCAACTGGAAGATTTTTTCACCGAAAAAACGCACCGGCGGACTCACGCCTGAACAGCGCAAATATCTGACGGAGTTCATTCCGAAAATCCGCAACAATCCGGCGCTTTTAGCCTATTATCTTGCCGATGAGCCGGAAAACCGCGACAACAATCCGCGCTGGTACATCGAAGTTGCCGCACTCCTGCGGGAACTTGACCCGTACCACCCCTGCATCATGCTGAACTGGGGTATTCCCGGAATCAGAAGATTCTATGAATCGGCGGATATCCTTCTGCCGGATTGCTATCCGACCTATTTTGCAGACGGCACTACCGGAAAAGTCCGTCACTGCTCGTCGCAGTGGGCAGAAGCGGCGACCGCATTGCGCCCGTCGTGGTTCATGCCGCTGGTCGCCTCATGGCCAGCGCGCAACCGCAGAGGGGTCAAGGGAGTTCCGCCGACTTACGACGATATCCGCAGTCAGGTATTTCAGGCACTTATCCACAATGTCAAAGGATTCAATTTGTATGCGTACTTTGAGTCGCAGAGATTTGCTTCATTGATGATCGCCCCGGATGCGGTCGGTAAAACGCTGATGCTCCTCAAGGATATCCTGCTTGAAAACAGCGAAAAAGGCGCGGTTGCGGTGAAGACAACTCCCGCAGCCGAACACTTCCAGTGCGGATTCAAGAGCAAAGACGGCAAAAGCGCTGTCATTGCCGTAAATACGCAAATGAAGAAGACAACAGCGGTATTCAAATTAAAGAAAAGTGTCGGCGATAAACTCTATGTTGCCGGTGAACGCCGCTTTGTCAAGGTCACAAACAACACTTTCACCGACACATTTGCTCCGGGGGAGACCCATATTTATCTGACGGATGCCAAACTTGCCGATGCGGTCCCGACCGTGGCAGTCACCCGCAAAGCGATCGACGATCTGCGCGCTTCACGGAAGAAAAAGGGCAACATCATCGGCATGGGTGAAATGCTTGTTGCTGATTACATTGATTACTCTGCAGGCAAAATTCCTGCGGGAGTTCCGAAAGTCACCGCTTCAAGCGACCCGAAAATGTTCTTTGCCACGGCAAAAACCGGTTCACGCTACTATCTTATCGACGGATTGACCTCCCCGCGCCGGGTGGAGTACACCTGGGCGCCTGACCGGAAGGATAAAGCTCCGTGGATAGCGGTGAAACTCCCCCGTTCCGCCAAACTCGGAGTGCTGAAACTCTACACGCCTTCGGGCAATCTCAAAGCGGGCAAAGTTGCCGTAAGCGGCAAAGAGTTCCCCTTTGTCAATGACTCAAACAGTGATGAGATCACCATCCGTCTGAATGGAGTCGAAGGCAATGAAGTGTTGATAAAAATCGAAAAATTCAAACGCGGCAGCAGTCACCGCATCGAAGGAAGAGTTTTGACTGAAATCGAACTGTACGAGGAAAAAAAAAAGATGAATAACGAAGTGATCATGCCGCAGAAGACCACTCCGGCGATGGAAACTGCCGCAGAGGAATTGAAAAACTATCTGGAAAAAACTGCGCTGAAAGTAACCGCCGACGGTAAAAGCGCCGTTTTTGAACTTGCCAACGACTCCGCACTCAAAGATGAAGAGTGGGCAGTCAAAGCCGCTGGCAACGGAAAAATCCGCATTTCCGGCGGCGGTGAAAGAGGCGTTCTTTATGCCGTTTACAACTTTCTGGAAAAACACGTCGGTGTCCGCTGGTTTTCCCCCACGGTCGAGTATCTGCCGGAAAAGCGCGATCTGGATTTGACCGGAATCGACCTCAAAGGACGTCCGTATTTCAAGATACGCAACGTTTACCGGGCTCCGAAAACTGCCGATCAGGGACTTTTTTCAGCAAGAAACCGCATGAATCAGGAAGGGGAATGGCCCATACTGGCGGCGAAATACGGTTCAGGTATCGACTTCGGTTCACCGTCGCACTGCCACTCTATCCAGTGGGGATATTTTCCGGTGGAAAAATATTTTGACAAACACCCTGAATATTACGCCATCGTTGACGGCAAACGCAACGGCTCACTCTGGTTCGGTCAGATATGCTATTCACGCCCCAATCTGGCGGAAGAACTCATTGCCAAGATGAAAGAGTTCATCCTTGCCGACGAAGCAGTGGCAAAGAGCAAGGGGCAGACTCCGCCGCGCATTTACGATATATCCATAAACGACAGCCGCAACTTCTGCGAATGTCCGGAGTGTGCGGAAAAGGTCAGAAAATACAACGCCAGCGGCACACTGCTTCTGGTATTGAACAAAGTTGCCGCCGCGCTGGAGGAGTTCCGCCCCGGCTACACCCTTCAGACCCTCGGCTACTTCGCCACGACCGAACCGCCCAAAGGCGGAGTCAAACCCGCCAAAAATCTGGTGGTAAGAGTGTGCAATACGGAAACATTCCTGCATGTACCCATCACCCACAAGCTCAATGAAAAGTACCGCAAACAGGTGGAAAGCTGGGCGGCTCAGGCGGATGCGCTTTTCCCGTGGGAGTACTCCATAACTTACGGCAACGGTGCGGGCAGACTCCCCTATCCCAGTGAGTTCAACATTGCCGACAACATGCGTTTTTACGCGGCGAACAAGGGTATCGGAGTCTTTTTTGAACATGAAAACCCCGACTTCAACGACCTCTACGACTGCAAGGTGTGGATGGAAGCGAAGCTGATGGAAGACCCGACTCTTAAAACAGAAGATCTGATGAATGACTTCTGTCACAAATTTTACGGAGCTGCCGGAAAATTTGTTCTTGAATACCGCAAAGCCCTGCTCGATGCGGCGATGAAAAACAATTTCAAAGTCGACTACTTCTTCCCCTACGCCGAAGATTTCCGCTATCTCAACTGGGAAACTTGGAAAAAGTGTCAGGCGATCGCCGCAAAAGCCCGCGAAGCGGTCAAGGGCAATGATGCGCTCACCCATCACGTTGACCGCGCCTTTGCATCGCTGGATTACGCGATAATTTCGCCGTTGTCATGGTTCTACCGTATGGAAGCGGATAAAGCCGGTGAACACGCCCTTTTTGAAAAGCATTTTGCCGTATCCGCTGAGCGCTACTATCAGTGCCACAGCCGCAGTATCGACGAACTTTCACTCATCGAAAAACGCGAAGTCAGTACCAGAGTACGGCAGGCGGCGGTTTCCGCATACAACCGGGCGAAGAGTACGAAAATCGGCAAAATCCCCGCGAAAAAGGGCAGTATCATCCTTGCTCCGGACTGCTGGTCGGGCGCTCACAGTACGGTACATCCGGCGGAATACGGCATAACTGAGGCATTCTGCCGCATACCGCTGACCAAATCGCGCGAAGGGAAAGTGAAATTTGTCTACGGCAGATGGAATGTTTCCGCCCAGAAAGCGACGGTCATTGAACGCAAGATCATCGACCTTGCGCCGCTCAAAGGCAAAGGTGCGCAGATGGTGGAAATCGGAGTATTCCCCGTCTTTGACGATCACCTGATATTGAATGTCTATGAACGCCCGACGCTCAACTGGCGGGCAGACTTTCTCCGTGACCATTTTGACGGCAAAAAGGTCAAAATCAGTGCCGAAATCAAATGGGACGGCGGAAAATATGTTGAAATCGGCGCATTGGAGTTTTCAGCCGCCGAATAAGAGATCATTCCCCCGAAGGGGCTGTTGCAAAACCTCAAAAAAGGTGAGCAACAGCCTTTTTCTATTGTTTGAGCAGAAAGTTGGAGGTATAATAAGTCATGATAGGAGAAAATCATGGCTTATTTTACAAATTCTCAAGGC
>SUWE01000058.1 GCA_015061615.1 Lentisphaerota bacterium | reverse complement strand
CCGGAGTTGAAATCCTCGTTCAAAACGATTCAAAGGATATCGACCGCGATTTTATCCGGAAACTCTGCCGCCCGCAACGTGAAAGTTCCCTGCTTCAGTGTGAATTTTCCAATAATGTTTTTTAGAACAGGTGTTGCAGCCGGTTTTGTATGTTCCGGAAATCCGTTGTGGATATGCGCGGCACGCGCATTGACTTGCAGGGGAAAGACAACGTATGTGCAGAGAGCAGAAAATCACGCAAGTGAACTGTCCGGAACAGGATAGAGCGGAACCCGAAACTACTCCCGGAGTGCAGAACATACTTTCGCGGGCAACTGGACAGGAAAGAGGGTGCAGATTTGTCTGCGCACAAGTTACTTAAACGCCGTATGCCGAACTGCACATACGGCGGTGTGAGAGGAGGCTGCCCAAATAATGAGCAGCCTCCTTCCTGATAGCTTATGTTGCGGTTCAGCGGTAAAGCGGACCGAAGTTTTCGCAGGCGCGGTAATCGGCGCCTTCTTTATCCATTCCGAAAGCATTCCATGCCGCCGGACGGAAAATATCTTTTTCCTCCACGTTGTGCATACAGACCGGAATACGGAGCATTGCACAAAGGGTGATGATATCCGCACCGATGTGACCGTAGGAGATCGCTCCGTGGTTGGCGCCCCAGCAGTTCATCACATCGTAAGCGGATTTGAATGCGCCTTCGCCGGTGACACGCGGAGTGAACCAGGTGCAGGGCCAGGTGTAGTCGGTACGTTTCCAAAGAGCATCGGAAACTTTTTCCGGCAGATTTACGGACCAGCCTTCGGCAATCTGGACGACCGGACCGAGACCTTTGACCAGATTGAGACGGATCATTGTCATCGGCATTTCAGCTGTGGTCAGGAAGCGGGATGAGTAACCGCCGCCACGGAAGTAGCCGAGGTCAGCGTAGTTCCAGGTGGAGTTTTCCAGAATCGCTTTCTGATCCGCTTCAGTTACTTCATACCACGGTTTCATTACACCGTTACCGTCGGCATCTTTGGCTGCACCGTTGGCATCAAGACAGCAGGCTCCGGAGTTGATGAGATGGATGAATCCGTCAGCATCTTTGGCTTTGCCTTCGATATCATAGCCGGTTACACGTTTGACGGCATCGCCGCTCCAATAGGTACGAACGTCGGCAAACATCTGGGCGCGGTTGGTGAGCAGCTTCATGAAAAGCATGCTGACACCGTTGAGAACGTCGTTTTCGGTTGCCAGAATGTACGGTTCACGGGCGCCGTTCCAGTCGAATGAAGAGTTGAGCATCGCTTCAGGGAAGTCACAGTTGGGATAGAAGTCTGTCCACTGGCGCTGACCCTGGAAACCTGCGGCGATAGCGTTGTGGCCGACCATTTCTTCCTCGCAGCCGGCGGGGAGATTTTTGTTGCCGCTCATCAGGTCTTTGATAATGACCATCATTTTTACGACAAATTCCCAGTCTGCATCTTTTTCTTCACGGGTACGCTGGAGCGCTTCGGGGTTTTTGTCAAAACCTTCGATGCAGTTGGCTTTGGTCCACGCCAGAGCTTTTTCAAACTCTTTCTGATCGTAAACGCCTTCAGTCATTCTGCGGATAACTTCAACTTCGTCAACTGACTCGACGCGCATTCCGAGATACTCTTCGATAAAATCGGTGTCGATGATAGATCCGCCGATACCCATACAGATCGAACCGATCTGCAAATATGATTTTCCGCGCATGGTGGCAACTGCAACGGCGGCACGCGCAAAACGGAGCAGTTTTTCACGGACATCGCAGGGAATTTCCGTATCATCGCAATTCTGCACATCGTGACCGTAGATACCGAAAGCCGGCAAACCTTTCTGGGCATGGGTCGCAAGCACAGATGCAAGATAGACCGCTCCCGGGCGCTCCGTTCCGTTGAAACCCCAAACCGCTTTGATGGTATTGGGATCCATATCCATTGTTTCGGCTCCGTAGCACCAGCAGGGGGTGACGGTCAGGGTGATATCCACACCTTCGCGGCGGAATTTATCCGCACAGGCGGCGGCTTCACCGACTCTGCCGATGGTGGTATCGGCAATGACGACCTTGATGGGGGTTCCGTCGGCATAACGGAGATTTTCTTCAAAAAGTTTCGCGGCGCTTTTCGCCATGTTCATAGTCTGTTCTTCCAGAGATTCGCGGACTTTGAGAACTCCGCGGCGGCCGTCGATGGTCGGACGGATACCGATGCACGGCATTGAGCCGTAGTAGCGTTTTTCGCCGATGTTTGTTTTTGCTTCGCTCATTTTTTTTCTCCTTTTTTAACACGAAAAAGTTGCGATTGCTAAACTATACACTCTTTTTTTATCTTTATCAAGCTGTTTTACGGTAAAGTTACACCTTTTTTGATAATAATGTTGCCGTATATGCGGCTCTCTCCGGTGACGACGACGGCAAATGATTTTTTTGCTCTTTCATAAAATGCAAAACGTTCAATGTAGCCGATGCGGTCGGCATCTTTGCCAAGTTCGTTTTTTATCTCTGAGAGCAATTCCGGGTCAACGGCATCGCCGGGGAGCGGTTCCATAAGCATTACCGGTTTGTCAACATACTGGTCAAGTTCCATGAGCTTGAGAATCGCTGCCATCATTTCCGGTGAAGATGACGCATCGGCACGAACAACATTGGACGATATCGAATATGCCGGAAAATGTGCATCTGAAAGTACGATTTCGTCACCGTGTCCCATCTGGGCAAGAATTTTCAACAACTCTGGGGAAATTATTTCCGGTATACCTTTGAGCATAATGTTTTTCCTTTTTTTTGCGGAGTATTGCATCCTGTTTCTGTGCCGTCTTACTTTACGGCATACTTTGTCAAAAATACGAACTGTTGTTAATATAAGCACTGCCGGTTGATTTTTCAAAGCATTTTTTTCAGAATTTTTGTTTTTTATCCTGAAAAAGTTGTAAAACAGCGGAGAACAGTTTATATTATATTGCAAATAGAAAGGAGTTTTTATGCAGAAATTACAGTTGCGGATCGACTGGGGAGATATGGATCTTCTCGGTCATGTCAATAATGTATCAATTATCCGTTATTTACAGGCAGGACGGATAATGTTCATGGCTGCCATCGGGCTGCCTGCCTTTGCAGGGATGAAGACCGGACCTATCGAAGCGGCAACGGAAATACAATTCCGCAAGCAGCTCCGTTTTCCCGGTAATGTCACAGTCTGCACTACGGTGCGGGAAGTTAAAAATACCAGTATCATCCTTGATCATGAGATATACGATGATGCCGGAGAGTTGGCAGTTTCGGCAATGGAGGTCATTGTACACTTCGATTTTGTAAATCAGGTAAAAATCCCGTTGACCGATGAGTTGCGTGCAAATATTTCAGATTATATGAAAAAGTTGTCTTGATTTTTTTACAGAACCGCTTATATGTGATAGACAGAGAGAATTGCGGGGAGTAACAGAGGATGCGGTCTGTATGAAATTTATGCAGACCGGTCCTCTGCCGTATTTTTTATACAGGAATTTTTTGAAAAAATCGATCTTTACTTTGCAATATTTCCGCTTGAGTATTATATTATCCTTGTGGTAATGTTGTTTTCTGTTGGAGATTTTTGTTTTTTATGGTCCGCATAGTTTTCACTCTGCTGCTTTTTTCCGTATTGTTTTTATCCGGTTGTTATTCCCCCCGTGTCGCAGATGCTTATAATTTCAATGTGACAAGGGCGGAACTGAATGCCGCAGGTGATTTGGAAATCGAAGGGAATTATCTTGAAAAAGCCTGGGGCATAACTGAGTTGCGCGGAAAAGTTTCTCAAGATGCCATACTGCTCAGTGGAGTTATCGAACACGGCAAAAGCAACGTTATCCGTCACTGTATTGCCCGTATCCCGGCTTACATAAATCAGGTTAAAATCGGTTCAAAGGTCATTTGGGATCGTCATCGTAAAAACGTTCTTCCGGTTCCGGCTGTTCCTGCCGTGAAAAAAATTGCCGTATTGAAGATAGGCAGACGCAACATGGATTTTTCCAAGGTCGATTTTCCCGGATTCATTGAAATATTCTGGGGCAGGGACCCTGAAAAGAATGCCGATGTCCAGTCGGTCAGATACCTTGATTTTTTTGATGTGAAAACAGTCAACGGATTAACGGATCTGAGTGTTCTTGAAATTGCCGGTACAGAAAATTTGCGCAGTGTCGATTTGAGCAGTTTGGATTTGCCGGAGCTGAAGAAACTTGTTTTGTATAATGTTGAAGTTTCCGGATTGGAAAAAGCTCAAATTCCCAAACTTCAGGAGTTCCGTATAGATGATTTCCGCAGTGTGCCTCTCGGTAAGGTTGTTCTTCCGGAAAATTTGCCGGAACTCCGCAAGGTTTCCATTCAATCTTTTGCCGGAAATTTTGATTTCAATTCACTTGAAGGCAAGCCGATAGAAAAACTTCAAATACACGGTGACTGTTCCCGTTTTTCATTTTTGAAGGGAATGCCGTTGAAAGAGTTGAAACTTTCCGGATTCCGTGTTGTTCCCGGGGAATTGGATATCTTGAAAACGCTGCCGCTTGAAAAATTGAAACTTGCTTCCCGCAGGATAACTCAATGGGGGTTTCTCAAAGGAATGAAATTGAAACTGCTTGATATTGAGGTTGCAGGGGCAAATGATTTTTCTCCTGCTCTGCTTGAAGGTATGCCGCTTGAAGTTTTAAGACTTTACACCAACAGCAGGGATTTCGGAGAGGCATGGCAGCACTGCAGAGACCTGCCTTTGAAAGAACTTATTCTCCGTGGCAGTGTCGTTCCGGAAAAGTTTATCCGTCAAAGCCGTATTGAAAATCTGGCGCTTATCGGTAACTTCTGGCGCAGCAGTGACCCGCAGGAAACATTTATCAGCATGTCTGATTTGAAGCATCTTGCCGTGTGGAACGGTATAATTCTGAGAAACAGCCGTCCTTATTCAAAGATGGTTAACAAGTGGGACCGGCTTTCCAGTAAAAAACTTGAATCAATCCGGTTAATGGCAAAAGATTTGTCTTTTGCAAAAAAACTTCCTTCACTCACCCGTATTGCACTTCAGAATAAAGCGGTAATTTCTCCGGCTCCGCTGGCAAACCGGAGTTTTGATTGTTTACTTTTCAACTTTGATGAAAGAGAACTTATGCGGCACCGGATCGTCAAACATTCGCCCCGCAGAAAATTGCCGCCTTTGGACTATTGAAAGGAAAATATTGTGACGTTGATAGACTTGACATGGGATTTTCACGGTGAGCGTTTCGCTCCGGAAATAATTGAAGAAAAATTGCCTTTGAAATCCGGATTGACTGCTTATACCGGAGTTGTTTATTCATTGAAAATGGACGGTATGAGCGGTACTTACATTGATTTCCCCGGCCATATTGCGGAGACTGCCGACGGTATGGCGGCAGATAATTATCCGCTGGAAGATATCTACCGTATTCCGGCAAGTGTCATTCATCTTGACCGCAAGAGTGGAAGCGGAGCTGTGACCGCCGATGATCTGGAAAAGGCATTCGGTTCAAAAATCTCAACCCCCGGTCTCATAATCAATGCTTTGGGAACTCTTGAGCCGACTGATATCGAAACGCGTTCTGTTTATCTTGATGACAGTGCCGTTCAGTGGATCATCGACTCCCCCTGTAAACTTCTTGTATCGGATATTTATGAAAGTACAGCTCTGCATGGAGTTTTTCTCAAACTTTTCGGAGCCGGGATCACAACCGTCTGCATGCCGGTGAATCTTCACAAAATCCATGCGGAGCAAGTCCGCTTGACAGTGCTTTTCCCACGTATTCCCAATGTTTGCCAGCTGCCCTGCCGGGCAGTTGCAGAATATGAATCATAAAAATAATAAAGGAAAATTCAAGATGAAAAAACAGGAAATCTCCGCCGCACTTCAGGAAATGGGGTTGAAAAAAGCCGATAAAGTTCTTCTTCACAGCTCTCTTTTGAGTCTGGGACAGGTCGAGGGCGGTCCGGATGCGGTGATAGATGCTTTTCTCGACGTGCTTGGCAGTGAAGGAACGTTGCTTGTTCCGGTTTTCGGTGCTTTGGGCATTTTGACCGAAACCCTGAAAAAACGTCCCGGAGCGGTGATAAGTCCCTGTCCGGTCGGAACTCTGGCTGCCATCGGCAAAGATGCTCAAACTCTTTGCCGTGACCATTGGAAAGCTGACACCGCTCATGGTGAAAACACTCCTTTTACCCGTTTGATCGACATGGATGGGTATGTCTGTCTTCTCGGCGTTGATCAGGATCGCAACACCTCTTTGCATGGTATTGAGGCGATGCTTCAGCTGCCTTATCTCGAAGATACGACTGCCACTTTTACCACCCCTGAAGGTGAAACGGTTACTAAAACATGGAAATACTATCCCGGACCGCATCGCGATTTTATCGGAATCGACCGCTATTACCGTGAATCCGGGGTAATGAAAATTTCCCGTATCGGAAATTCCCAGGTGCGTCTGATCAAATCCAGAGATCTCTTTGAAATCGGTCTCGCTCTCGGCTCAGAGGATCCGGCATTTGTGCTTTGTGATAATCCGGAATGTGCTGATTGTGTCCGCCAGCGTGCAGCTGTTTTCAGCGACCGCATGGATAAGGAATCATTCAAACTTACTGCATCATCCCGTCTTGCCGGACGGTATGTGCCGGAAATGATCGAAAATCTTCTGGCAGTCGGCATCAGGTTTGTGGAACTTGATTACTTGCAGGGCAAATCATGTGCATTTATGAGCGAAGAAAAAATTGCTGCCGCCGCTGCTGAGTTCCGTTCTGAGGGAATTGAAATCAGTGCTTTGAGTGCGGCTGCTGTTCCGGATGATGCTGAACAACTGGTGAAACTTGCCAAAGCTGCAAATATCAGCCGTATCATCATTCCCGCCGGTGCGGTCGAAGCGGCAAATGTAATTTCCGCTGCCGGTATTGAAGTCGTATTCCGTAATTTCAATCAAACCGCATTGGCGATGGTCAAAGCAATGAAAGGTTTTGAGGGGCGTCACGCCTGTTTCAATCCTGCCGGATTTGCTCTTGCCGGAGAACACCCTTTCCTCGGTTCCTACCGTATCGGAAGATTTATTAAAACGATTGCACAGCTGGATATCAACGATGCCCTCTGGGATGGAACTCCTCAGCCGCTTGCCCGTGGAAATGGTGAGATCAAGGAGCTTATCAGTATCTTGCGCTGTCACAATTTTGCCGGATTTTTCTCGCTCGGCGGCGGAATTGCTGCCCCTGTCACCCTGAAAGAGATGGCTGAGGATTTTGTCTGGCTTTTGGATAATATGTGATTTTGAGGGAATCTCTTATGGCGCAGAAAACAATCGTTCTGACCTTTGACGATGCGTGTTCTTCGCATCTGTCAAAGGTGGTGCCGCTGTTGAAAAAATTTGGATTCGGAGCTACTTTTTTTATTTCCCGTCCGGCGGCGTGGTTTGAAAAATTTCCCGGTGCCTATTTGACTGGAGAGGAGATCGCTGAAATCAGCCGTTCAGGGTTTGAAATCGGTAATCATACGATGAATCATCCTGATTTGCGTGGGAAAAGCAGCGATGAGTGCCGTGAAGAATTGCAGTTGATGGATGATTTTCTTGCTCAATACGGTATTCCCAAAGCGCGGAGTTTTGCTTATCCCGGCGGACCGTATGCCGGAAATGCTGTTCCTGTTCTGCGCTCGCACGGATTATCTTTTGCCCGCACTACAGAACACGGTGTTTGGAACAGGGATACCGACTTGATGCGCATTCCGTGTTATGCCGTTTGTGATAAAGATGCTGATTTTTTTGAAAAGGCTGTCTCTGCGGCAGAATGCGATACAGATGGGGCAGCTGTAATACTTTATCATGGTGTGCCGGATGAGCCTCACCCATGGTGCAGTACAACTGCGGAATTGTTTGAATCACACATGAACTATCTGTATGACAACGATTTCCGTGTCGTCAGTATGGCAGGGTTTGCATCACTGCTTTGATTTTTCTGTACCGTTTGAAAGTTGCGGTGCGTTATTGAGGCGATTATTCAAAATCGCGTCGATTATAGCATCGCAATTTTTTTCACGTTTCTGCAATTCGCTTTCCAGCTTGGCAGTGCGTCTTTTGTATGCTTCAATATCGCGCCTTGTATCCTGAAGACGCTGTTGAAAATCCTCTTTGAGTTTGCTGCGCAATTTTGCTTTCAGACGTTCTTTTTCTGTGATACTTTCAGTTTGTTTGATCTCCGCTGTCAAATCATCAATTTCCTGACGGCGGATTTTTTCAGCTTCGTAAAATTTATCAGCTTTTTCCTGAAGGATTTTTCTGTACATTTCCGGATCAGTTCGTTGGATCTGCAGCAATTCTTTCTGCTCATCTGCTGAAAGCCGGGTAAACGCTCTCCACATGCCGGGACCGCGGCGGTAGTTTTCATGATTCCGTGTCCGTTTTTTAGGAGGAGGCGAGAGCAGCTCCGGAGCTTTTTTCTCTGCGGCAGCTTCAGTTTGTTTGACAACTTTTTCCTCAGCAACCGTTTTTTCAGGAGAAAACTTTTCAACAGCTTTTTCTTCCTCTTTTACTGCCTGATCGACCTTCGCCGGCGGGGGAGTATCTTCAGCCTTTTTATCGGAAGATATATTTTTCGCCGGTTCCGGAGCCGCCGGTTCATTTTTTTCTCCGCAGGGAGCAAATGAATTACAACCTGTAATAAGAATTACCGGCAGAAGAAGTTGAAAAAGCAACACTGAAATTTTTTTCATAGCAGATTTTTTTTCTTTCATATCGTAATACTGTCACCGTCAAAGGAAAAATCAGCCATTGATGCCAGATTGTAACTTTCCTGCTCCAAAACAGTCATATCTGCCAACGCCAGCAGTTCTGCAGAGTTTTCAACAACTTGCGGAGCAGGGGGGAGAACTTCCTGTTTCGTGATTATTGCGGTGGATTGTGCAATCGGCATTGCAGTAACCGCCGGACGTTTTGAAAGCTCAAGAGTGTTGTACGTTCCGACTGCGACAATGGCAACAGCAGCCGCAGCGGCAACTGCCGGAAACGCCATTTTCAAAGCCAAACGCTTTCTCCGTATGGAACGCGCATGTATCGCCGCCGATGCAAGGATTTGGGCATCGAGCGCCAATGGCACTTCTTTTTCGGATCGAGGCAGATTGATACGCAAAAATTTTTTCATCTCAACAACCCTCCTGAATCAATATTTTCTAAAAATGACCTTAATTTTTTCAACGCATAACGCATTCTGCTTAAAACTGTTCCCAAAGAACACTGCTGGATTTCAGCAATTTCCTTGAATGACAGTTCCCCCTCTTCTCTCAGCAGAAAAACCTCTTTCTGTTCCGGCTGAAGCGAATCTAAAGCCGCATTAATTGCAGAACTTATATCTCCTCTGCCTAACTGCCGATCCGGTGAACAGTTGTCCGACTCAGTCAAGTCGATCGAGTCTTCGGCATCAGCTGTTACGAAACGTTCCGGTTTGTTGCGGCGCAGATTGTCAATGAATATATTTCTTGCAATCCGGAAGAGCCATGCACTGAATTTTCCATTATCCTGATATTTGGGCAACTTTTTTATCACCCGCTGCCAGGTTTCTGAAAACACCTCATCAGCTTCACTGCTTTGCCCGGTCAAATTGTTCAAATAACCGTAAAGCGGCTGACGGTAACGGTAATAAAGGGTTTCAAAAGCCCTCTCATCGCCGTTTGCGTAAGCGCGGATAAGCTCTATATCCTCAATTTCTCCGTGAGCATCTCTTTCTGTTTTTCTATTCATAGTCAGCGTTCTGTTCAACCTTATAACGGAGAATTGAGTGTTTTTATTTTATGACGGATGAGAAAATTCCAAAATTCGATATCATTTTTCAGCAATCCTTCAGGGGGTGCCGGTGTCAGTGATACCCATTTGAATTCCTGATTTTCTCTTGCATACGGCAGTGACGCATTTTCCGCGATGGAACAACTGATAAAGGTGATACGCAAGTGTTCGCGGCAAAGAGTATAAAGTTCCTCTGCGGGAATGATTGACAAGCCCAATTCTTCCATCAATTCTCTTTTTACCGCATCAGCAGCGGTCTCCCCCGGTTCCAGTTTTCCGCCGGGAAATTCCCATCCGGCAGGCGGTTTATCTGCCGGACGGCTGGAAATGAAAACTTTACCGTTTTCGATAATTACTGCTGCTGCCACATCTATCATCAGCTTAAACCCAGAGTCCTTGCAAGTGTTTGGATCAGGCGGAACACCACACCGGTTGAAAACTCGCTTATTCTGTCAATGAAGACAAAAAGAAGCATCGCCAGTACAAAGAAAAATACATTCGCTTTTTCCGCCATTTTTACAGAATTTATGCGTATATACTCCCGCACAATATTGAAACCGTCAAATCCCGGAATCGGCATAATGTTGATAATGAACAATACCATGTTTATGACTGCTCCGTAAATGAGCATACGCGCCGCGAAAGTTTCCTCCGGCAGAGCTGTCATAACGATGAGAGAAAGTATGGAAAAAGCAATTACCAGAAACAGATTTCCTGCAACGCCTGCCAATGCGACCGCAATTCGTTTTTTTCTTGTATTGAGATTACAGGGATTGACCGGAACCTGTCCCCACGCCAGACCGATAAAACAGAGCATTAACAGGGATATTATCCCCATTTGCTTGAAAGGATTCATGGTCAGATGTCCGTGATCTGCCGCAGTCGGATCTCCCATTTTCAGCGCTGCCCAGGCATGAAGAAACTCATGCAGGCAGATCGAAAATACCACTATCAGAATTGATGCCGCAAAAAAACGCGGATCGGTAAAAAGCATTTTGATAAACATTTATGAACCTCTGTCATTTTAGCAGCATACAGTCCCCGTAGCTGTAAAAGCGCATATTTTCCTGTTTGGCTTTCTCATACGCCGCCAGAACTTTTTCCCGGTCGGCAAAACAACTGACCAGCATCAGAAGTGTACTGCACGGCAGATGAAAGTTTGTCAACAGCATATCCTCACCCATCGGTTTGCGCGGAGGATAAAGAAAAATATTTGTCCTGCCGCTTCGGGCAGTGACTTTACCATTTTCGTCACAGCAGCTTTCCAGGACTCTTACCGTCGTTGTGCCTATTGCCAACACCTTGCCGCCGTTTTTTCTGGTCTCATTGACCAGTCCGGCGGTCTCTTCGGAAAGCACAAAATCTTCATAGTGCATCTGGTGAGTTTCTGCGTACTCACTGGATACCGGTTTGAATGTTCCTGCTCCGACATGCAAAGTCAGTTCGCCGATCCTGACCCCTTTTTCTTTGGCTTTTGACAAAATTTCAGGAGTGAAATGCAATCCGGCTGTCGGGGCGGCAACAGCTCCTTTGACCGCTGCGTAGACCGTTTGGTAGCGCTCGGAATCGGCTTTTTCCGCCTCTCTTCTCAAATACGGGGGCAGGGGAATATGACCGTAATTTTCTTCAAGAAATGAAATGTCATCAGTTGAAAAACGGATACGGAATGTATCATCTTCATTTCTGCCGACCACTGTGAAATTATCTCCGGCAGAGTTTACCTTTCCGCTTTCATCGAGCAGAACAGCTGCCGTTCCGGCTTTTGCTCTTTTGCCCGGCTTGAGCATACAGTTCCACTCAAACTGATTTCCGGATGCCGGTTCGAGCAGAAGTATCTCAAACAATGCTCCGTCTTCACGGCCTTCTTTTTTTGCAAACATTCTGCCGCGCAAGACCTTTGTGTTGTTGCAAATAAGAGCATCTCCGGGATTGAGATAATTGAGAATATCTGAAAACGGGTGGATCTCAGTCTCTCCGGTGATACGGTCTATGACCATCATGCGTGAACCATCTCTGGATTCCGCAGGATAACGGGCAATGAATTTTTCGGGAAGGTCGTAGTCAAAAAGTTTTGTTGCAAGCATGATAATCACTCCTCGCCGCGCATTTGACGGCGGGCTTTTTTGAGACGTTCCAGTTCATGCGGTGAAAGGCTGTTTATTCCGTAATTGGATAACTTGTCCAAGAGATCATCCAATTCTTTCTGCGATACACGGGAGTTGTCTGTTGATTTTGAAGATGAATATGAGTTTTCCTTTTTCTCTCTGAACGAGCTGCCGGATTTTTTCTGAAAAAGTTTCCGGAACGGATCCCAGGGCAACGCTCCGCCAAAGCATATACGCATGACAATGTAACCACTGAGAAAACCTCCCAGATGAGCCAGATGCGCCACGCCTTTTTCTTGACCGAAAAGCTCAAATATGACCTCCATTGCCGTGTAGCAAAGTACCAGCGTCGGGGTCTTTATCGGAGTAAACGGCATGAAAATAATTACCATACGCTGTTCCGGTTCAAGAGTTGCGGCAGCGGTCATAAATGCACAAACAGCTCCTGATGCGCCAAGCAGTGTACACAATCCGGCGGTATTCAGATTGAACAGGATAAAAAGCAAATTTCCGACAACAACTCCGGAAAGGTAGAGTATCAGCATCTTTTTGCCATTCAAATGCGGGGATACCATACTGCCGAAAAGCCACAAACCCCACATGTTGAAAAGAAGATGACTGAAGTCACCGTGCATGAATCCGGCGGTGACGATCTGGTAGATTTTCATAACCGGCAAACTGCCGTTGAACATTTGCAATGCAAAAGTATGTTGATTCAGGCGGAAAATATATGCAACGACATTTATTGCAATCAGTATCCAAAGCATTTTTTTTCCGCTCATTTCCGGCTGAGTTCCGGAAGAACGCATATAATCGCGGTCATTCAAAGCCATTTATATAAACCTTATTATCTGAAAATTTATCAACACAATTCGCCGAAAAGCGAGACACTGCCGCTGCGGGTTATCTTTACCTGACGCAAATCGCCGGGCTTCAATCCCAGTACCGGTTCAAAGTGAACGACGAAGTTTGTTCCGGTGCGTCCTGTCCAACGCTCCTGATTGCGGGCGCTGACTCCTTCGCAGAGGACTTCGCAGGTTTTCCCTGTCATAGCCGCAAGTTTTGCGGAGATGCGTTTTTCCAAATCTTCCAGAAGAATATTGTTGCGGCGGAGTTTTTCATCTTCGCTGACAGTGTCGGCAAGAAGGGCGGATTTTGCTCCCGGGCGCGGAGAATATTTGAATATATATGCCTGCTCAAAGCCGATTTCATTCATCAGAGAGCGGGTGAGTTCAAAGTCGCTTTCCTCCTCACCGGGAAATCCGACAATAACATCTGTGGAAAAGGTCAGATCCGGAATCGCCGCTTTCAATTCAGCTGCTTTTTCTCTGTAACTCTGGGCTGTATATTGCCGATTCATTGCTGCAAGGATGCGGTCGGAACCGGATTGCAGCGGCAGATGGATATTGTGGCAGACTTTTTTGCACGATGCCAATGCCGAAATCAAACGGTCATTGAAGTAACTCACATACGGTGAGGTATAGCGGATACGTTCCAAACCATCTATTTCATTAAGTTCTTCCAGCAATTCTGCAAAGGGGGAATACCCGGGGCGGGGAGGGCGGATGTCGCCGTTGAGACCGTAGGCGGCAACATTCTGACCGAGAAGCAGGATTTCTTTTACTCCGGATTCGGCAAGTTCTTTTGCTTCGGAAATTATTGATTCTCTGCTTCTGGATACTTCCCTGCCGCGCACATACGGAACAATGCAATAGCTGCAAAAACGGTTGCAGCCGCGGGTGATCGCTATTTGAGCGCTCCAGGAGTTTTTTCCGTGTTCGCCCAGCATATCGATTTCTTCCGGAGCAATGGCGGTATCGGCTATCCTGCGGCGGTTTGCTGCAATGCTTTCTGCCATTTCCAATGCCCGGTGGATCTGACCGGTTCCGAGGACAAAGTCAAGATGCGGCAGTTCCGCCAGCAACTCTTCCCCCAGCCGTTGTGCCATACACCCGGTGACACCGATTATCAAATCGGGATTGCTCTGCTTGAGTTTGCGCATGTAGCCGATTTTGCCTTTAGCTTTGCGTTCTGCGGCATCCCGGACACTGCATGTGTTGAAAAGCAGCACATCGGCATCGTATTCACTTTCAACC
>SUWE01000057.1 GCA_015061615.1 Lentisphaerota bacterium | reverse complement strand
ACCACCACCACACACGCATACCACTTGCCAGTACAAAATCCCGCATGCGCGGGCGCCAGGGGTGCAGGGGGCGTCCGTCTTCGTTACACTACGCCGTGACAAGTCGTTAGCACCCCTGCAAAAAAAAACAGGTTTTGCGCTCAGTCCCGTTTTTTTTCTCCAAAAATCATATATGGCGGTATTGCAATTTTCAGCTTGACAGGCTACATTAAATCAAGTCTATCAGAAAGTGTATTGAAAGGATTTGATTTATGTTGCCGACACTTGACAGCTGCCGTCCGAAACCGTTTTATTTCATCACCACTTCCGACCCTGCGGAATTTTCCGATGCGGCGGTGAGAGCCGCTGTTCAGGAGGTCAAAGATTGCGGATTCGGCGGAATAGTTTTCTTCAACAAACCCCCCACCGGATTCAATGAAAAAGAGTACCTTTCCGATCTATGGTTCGAGGTGACTGAAAAATTCATCGTCAACTGCCGTGAACTTGGTTTGGAATTCTGGGTGAATGACGGATTCAACTATCCTCCCGGTGATGCCGCAGGCAGGATCGCCGAAGTTGCACCGGAGCTTGAACAGTTCCGTCTTGTCGCCAACGATGAAGGCAAACTTATTCCTGTTGTCACAGAGTGGGCGTTCCCCGCATTTGAGGAGCCGCGCAGTTCGGAACTCTTTATCCGATTTGTTTATGAGGAGTATTATAAAAGACTCGGCAAATATTTCGGCAACGGTATTACCGGATTTTTCTCCGACTGCGACAACCGCCGTATAAATTCCGCCATCAGCCGTCAGCTCAAGGGTGAGCGTTTCTATCCGTGGAGCAGAAATTTCGCCGCCGATTTCCAGAAACGTTTCGGTTATGATATCACCGGAAAGCTCAAGGAACTTTTCAGTGAAAGCGATTTGCAGGTCGTTTCCGATTACTGGCGCTTCTGCGGCGAACTTTATCAGCAGTGGTTCGCCAACAACTATGCGTGGTGCAAATCACACAATGTCAAGTACACCTTCCACACTTCGGATACCGGACCGTTGAACTACTCAAAGTGCATCCGTTCTTCCGCTTTCAGTGAAGGCGATCCGATGACTCTGCTCGCGCACTCCGACTTTCCCGGAACCGACCATGAGATCGAGGCGCTTGACGGAGGGACCCACTACGATAAACGCATCTTTTACCCTGAAGTTTCTCTGGGCAGCGGTGAAGAAAAGCTCGATCACCCGGCTTTCAACAAAACATTCTGGGATATCCGCGCCAAACTTGCCGGAAGTGCCGCATTTTTGAAAGATGCTCCGGGTGCGATGTGTGAAATGTTCGCCGCCACCAACTGGGGAACCAACTACAACATGCTCAGCCGCATTGCCGCATGGCAGGTCATTCAGGGAGTCTGTTTCATTGTTCCTCATGCTGTTCATTACCGTTTTTACGATTGGGCGAAATTCTTTGCTCCGCCGGAATTTATCCACGGAACGATGCGTGCGGGAGTGAAGGAGTTCAACGACCGTCTGGCGCAGTGGTGTCAGGCGGCATCCGCCGGCAAATATGTTGCGCAGGTTGCGGTCATCGAGCCGACTTCGCAGGTTTGGGTCGGCAAAGACAGTACAAAATTCTTTGAAATTTGTGACAAACTCAACCGTATGGCGATCGGTTATGTCGTTATTCCGGCTGGACAGGCGGGGGATTTCCCCATTGTCATTGATCCGTTTGCCGATGAACTGCCCGAACTGCCTGCGCCCTGCGCCACTTTCAGCGGCGGAGAGGTCGCCTGGATGCCCCGTGAAATCGACGGTGAAAAGTTCATCCTTGCCGCAAATATTTGGAGTGACTCCACTCTTGAGGGTATCGTGAAGTTCAACGGCAAAGAGTATGATACGGAACTTGCTCCGGGTGAGATCGCGATTTTCGGCGGTCCCCTTGAATCTTTCCGGGAGCGCAAAGTCTGCAAGACTGTCAGAACCTTTGCGATGGATTCCGATGCGGAATTTGCCGGAGCCAATGTGATACCGTTTGAAAAAGAGCTTGAGTTTACCGCTGCCGATCAGCTTGAACTCAAACTGCTCGTTCCCGCTGCTGCCGGAGCCGCCGTAACATTAGACGGCAAAACTCTTTCCGGATTTGCCGCAGATAAAGTTTTCGATGATGCGTATTTTTCGGTGAATATCACCGTTCAGCCGGGCAAACACACCATTGAGCTTGACAAGGCGGCGAATTTTGATGTTCCGGCGTGGCTGGAAGGTGATTTTGACCTTGATCTTGCCACAAAAGGAGACTTCGCGGAAGTTGTCAAGGTAACCTATATGCTCAAGATATATGCTCCGGAATCAGCTTCTTACACCCTCAGCAGACGGCGCAGTAAATTGAATACTGCCTGCGGCTGGGAAAAGCAGGGGCAACTCTTTTATTCCGGAGCTGTAACCTACTCTCTGGGCAGCGATACTGCGGTTGACGGTGAGTTTCTGGAACTCCCGGGGTTCTGCGGAACAGCGGAACTTATCATCGACGGAAAGAGTGCCGGTAAGTGCGCGTTTGCCCCGTACCGTTTCCGGCTTGAACCGGGTGAACATGAACTCAAACTGCGCTGCTGGAACTCCATGGGCAACCGGATGGAGCGTTATGCAGCACCTTCCGGCTTGACAGCTTCTCCTGAAAAGCGCATCTGATTGCGCCTTTGATACTCAGTTCTGACAGCGGGCAGTTCCGGTTCCGGGACTGCCTTTTTCAGTGCATGAACGGCGGCATGTGCTGAAGATCGTGGTGTACGATCACCAATTCGTTTACCACCTCATTGACTCCGTCTATTTTGCGGACGGTTTCCACAGCCCGTTTCATTGCGGCAGTTGACGGAATATTGCCGCGCAGAGTCACTCTTCCGTCTGCATCGCAGAAGATATCCGGATAGCGCAGCTGAAGTTCCGGTATTGCAAAGAGGGCGTGTTTGATGATCTGGGTTTTGATAAGCAGTTCAAGCTGTTTTCTGTCCACTTCGCGTTCCGCATTTGCCAGCATCGGGGCGATCATCTGCGGCAGATCATCCATGGAAATATTTGCCGTATTTACGACCAGATCGTAGTTGTGCGGATCGCTCCAGCTTTTTCCGTAGTAGTAATTGCAGAACTTTTCCCGTGTGCTGTCGCTTTGACGGATAAGTTTCAGTGCTTCTGATTCGCTGATACTGTTGACTGCGGCAACGTGCCGGATACGGATATCCTCCGGCGCGATAAGGCGTATGCTGAAAAACTTCACCAGACCATCCAGAAGAAAGTTGCCGCCCCTGCCGAAAATGGCGATATTGTCATTGAGCAGTTCCTGCATGATAACGGTGCGTAAAGTTTCCCAGTAATATCCGGCGGAGTTGTTTATACAGCCTGCCAATCCCGGTTTGCACTCATCGAATCTGGCAAGGAACGTCTGTTCGATGCCGAGGTCGGAAAAGCGTTTTTCCAAAGTTGCTTTGCTGATACAGGACAAATTGAGCGCGTTGCAGAAGGTCAATTCCTCTCCGCCGGCAATGGCTCCCAGTTCGCGTGCGATCGTTAAAACAGCCATAAAAACCTCCTTCCGTTTCAGTGTCTGTCAGGAATATACTCTGTTTTGTCCGAAAAAGCAAATGTTTTTGACAGAAAAATTTGTTTTTTTGTCATAGTGGATGTAGATTATGTAGCAAGGAGGTCGTTATGAAACTTTGTGCCATTCAGCCGCCGTATGCCAATTCCGTTTGCGATGCGGAAAAATCGGTCGGCTTTCTTATTGATGAATTGAATAAGAGTACTGCGGAGTGTGATGTTATCCTTACTCCGGAATACTCCAATATGCTTGCTGCGTTTCCGCTTGATGAGGGCAGGGCGTTTGTCCGGAAACATACTCCCGCCCTGCTTGAAGCGGCAGTTGCGGCGGCGAAAAGATGCAATGCCATTGTCGCAGTGAGTTATCTCTGCGAAGTTTCCGATGGGGTTTTCCGCAACACCACACGCATTTTTGACCGTAACGGCAGTGAAGCAGGGCGATTTTACAAACAGCATCTGCCATCTTCCGAAAAACGCGGAGTTCAGCCTGATTATGAGTATACACGCTCATTTGCTCCTCCGGAAATTGTTGAAATCGACGGTATCCGTTTCGGTTTTCTCATCTGTTATGATACATATTTTTCGGAATATATCGCCCATCTGGCGCACTGCCGGCCGGATTTGATACTCGTTTCATCTTTCCAGCGCGGTGAGCGTCAGGATGTGCTGCGTATGCTCAATCAGAATCTCGCATTTTCATGCAACAGTTTTGTCCTGCGTTCATCTGTTTCCATGGGCGAAGATGCCCAAGTCGGCGGCATGAGTCTGATAGCCGCCCCGGAAGGAGTCATTCTTGAAGAAATGGGCAGCCGAACCGGAACAATAACGTGCGAAGTCGGTGACCTCCGGCGCAAGTACATGCGCAGCAATGCCTTCGGCGGTGCGCAAATCCGCAATGACCGGTTTATTGAAAACGGCAGAACTCCGTGGAGTTACCGTCCCTGCGGCAGCATGATGAGTCAGTGCGACAATTTTCTTGCTTATCCGCGTGTTTGTGCACACCGGGGATTTCCTGCGGCGATGCCGGAAAATACCATGCCTTCATTCGGTGCGGCGATCGCGCTTGGTGCTGATGAAATTGAAATGGATGTGCGGTTCACCCGCGACGGGGTCCCGGTCATCAATCATGACCCGGTTCTGGAACGTGTTTCCAACGGAACCGGGATACTTGAGGATCACACCTTTGCGGAATTGAAACAGCTTGATTTCGGCGCTCATAAAGGTGAAAAATTTTCCGGAGTCCGTATCGCTTCATTGGAAGAGGTGTTGTGCAAATTTGCCGGACACGCTGTCTTCAATATGCACTTGAAGGGTGTCGGCGGCGATGAGTTCGGAACTTATCCGCCGGAACTTATGCGGCAGATCGTCGCGCTTTTGAAGAAGTATGACCACGACCGCCACACCTATTTCATGGGCGCTTACGGAGTCATGGAAACTGCACTTCAGGTCGCCCCGGAAATAAACCGCTGTATGGGCGCCTATCCGGAACCGATGGAGATCGTGGAACGGGCAATAGAATACAGGTGTCAGAAGTGTCAGTTTTTCCTCCCTTATTTCAATGAGGATATGCTGAAAAAAGCCAAAGCAAACAATATCCGCTGCAATCTCTTTTTCTGTGATGATGAAGACGAAGCAAAGAAATATTTTGCAATGGGTATTGATACGATATTAACCAATGACTGCCTCGCTATTCTGCGGGCAAAGGAGTGTAAACGATGATTCTCGGTTCGATTTTCAAAGATGGTGCTGTTTTTCAGCAGCAGATGGATATTCCGGTATGGGGCTGGACTCTGCCGCGGAAAAGCGTCAAGGCATTTTTTGACGGTGAATTTTCCCGGACCTGTTCATCAGAGGATGGGTACTTTATTCTTTATCTGCCCCCGCATGCTGCCGGCGGACCATTTGAATTGACAGTTCAGGTTCCCGGGCATGATGATGAAACGGTTGTTTTGAAAGATATTCTTGTCGGTGAAGTGTGGCTTGCTTCGGGACAATCCAACATGGCGTACAAACTCAACAGCGACTGGCGCGTGGATACCGCCACTCCTGCGGATAAGACACTCGGCAGAGTTCAGGAGCGGCAGTTCAACGAGATGAGTCTGAATCCGGATGAATTGAGAGTCTTCACCGTTGCCGAACGTGCCAGCATCACCAGAGAAGATCACTGCGCCGGATGCTGGGTCAAGGTTGACCGTTATCACAGCGGTGATGTTTCCGCAGTTGCGGCATGGTTTGCGCTGGGATTGCAGTATCAGCTCAATATTCCTATCGGCATAATTGATGCTTCTTGGGGCGGTTCGATCGCTGAAGCGTGGATGAGTATGGATGCGCTCTGGGCGGCTCCTGAAACCCGTGAAGCCGCAAGAAAAATGCAGGAAATGTGCCGCGATCTCAAAGTGTGGGATGCCGTTTCTTACTACGAAAATAATCCGGATATCCATGCCGACCCCGGCAACACCGGTACCGGTATGGGATATGCGGATAAGGAGTTTGATGACTCCGCGTGGCAGGATATGACTGTCGGCGGCAGCTGGATACAGCAGGGCATTGCCGGCAATGGTGTCATCTGGGCGCGCTGTACGGTGGAAATTCCTGAATCATGGGCAAATACACCGCTGATGCTCCTCGGCGGTGCGGTCGATAAACAGGATATATCCTATTTCAACGGTGTGGAAATAGGGCGGAGCGGTTCAGGCTTTGATACCAGTTTTTACGCAACCAAACGCCAATATCCTGTTCCTGCCGAAGCTGTCAAGCCGGGCAAAGCGGTCGTTGCGATACGCGCCTACTCCTTTGCTTATGACGGAGCAATTACCGGCAAATGGGTTCTGCTCAATGAGAAAACAGATGAGGTCATCGAACTCGGATGCAGCTGGAAAGCCAAAGCCGAATATGACTGGGGAGTTGCTCCCAAAGCTGAAGAAGTAAACGATTTTAATCCAGGTGCCCCCACCAGGACTCCGACGATGATGTTCAACGGCATGATAAATCCGCTTCTTCCTACGGCATTGCGCGGCACGATCTGGTATCAGGGTGAATCCAATGCGGGTACTGTTGCTCAGGCAAAAGCGTACCGCGATGTTCTGCAGGCGATGATCGACGACTGGCGCAGATGTTTCCGTAATGCGGATATGCCCTTTATTCAGGTTCAGCTTGCAGGTTTTGAATCCACCACCTCTAAAGCGTTCGCATGGGCTGAATTGCGTGAATCTCAACGGCTTCTGGCAAAAAATGATCCTGACTGCTATATGATTTCAGCAGTGGATATCGGTAATGAGAATGATATCCATCCCGAAAATAAACTTGATGTCGGCAAGCGTTTGGCTGCCTGTGCTCTGCATCATGTATACGGCTGCAGCGACCTTGTTCCGTCTGGTCCTGAAGTCGTAAAAGCCGTTGCGGAAAATAATGGAGTCCGTTTGAGCTTTGATTTCGCGGAAAAACTCAAGCTGAAAAAAGAAATTCCTGCATTTGAACTTGCTGGCAGTGATGGTATTTTCCACTATGCTGATAAGATGGAAATAAATGAGGATGACAACACCCTTTATCTCTCATCCCCTGCCGTGACTGAGGTCTGCCGTGTTCGTTACGCATGGAAAAACTGCCCTGAAATAATTCTTTTCAACGGCGCAGGCTTCCCTGCATCACCATTTGATATACAGCTGGTTTGATATGAAAGTCATTATTGCTCCTGATTCATTCAAAGGCGCCATGCGGGCTGAGGCGGTGGCACAGTGTATCGCTGAGGCGTGGCATGACGTCTGCCCTGATGATGAACTCTCTCTTATTCCCCTTTCCGACGGAGGCGAGGGGATGGCTGGCGCTCTGGCGGCGGCAAAAGGCGGAAAATATCTTGAAATTCCGGCATTCGATGCTCTGATGCGCCCGGTGACTGCCCGGGCAGTGCTGCTCGAAGATACCGCTGTACTGGAAAGTGCCGAGGCCAACGGCATTGAACGGTTGACTGCAAGTGAATTGGATCCGCTTGCCGCAAGCACTTACGGAGTCGGAGTGATGATAAAGACTCTGCTCGATGCCGGATACCGCAATTTTGTCATCGGGATCGGCGGCAGTGCCACTGTTGACGGCGGAGCAGGGATGCTTCAGGCGCTGGGAATGGAACTGTTTGACTCATGGGGCAGCAAACTGCCTGCCGGTTGCGGCGGCGGAGATTTGCGCCACGTTGCAAAGGTGAATACAAGCTCTCTTGATACGCGCCTTGCGGAGTGTAAAATAAAAGTCGCCTGCGATGTGACCAATGTCTTATGCGGTGCCAACGGTTCAGCGGCAGTTTTCGGTCCCCAGAAGGGAGCAACACCTGAGATGGTGGCAACTCTGGATGAAAATCTGGCGCACTGGGCGGCGCTTTTCGGCAGTTCCGGCGGTTTTCCCGGTGACGGAGCCGCCGGAGGATTGGGCTTTGCATTGCGCAAGATTCTTGCCGCAGAACTTGTTTCCGGAGCAGAACTGGTGATGGCGTACAGCGGCTTTGAAAATGCTCTTGCCGGAGCCGATCTGGTGATAACCGGCGAAGGATGCAGTGACGAACAGACTGCATACGGCAAACTCTGTTCCTGTGTGGCAAAGCGTGCGGCGGAACAAAATGTTCCGGCGATTCTTGTTTCCGGAGCGCTGAAAGGTGATACCGCGGCACTTGAAAAACTTTTTGCCGGGTGCTTCAGTATCTCTCCCGGAGCAGTCACCCTTGCCGAGGCACTTGCCGGAACCCGCAGAAACCTGATGCGTACCGGAGCGTCGATTGCCCGGATTATCCACCTTACCGGATATTGAGAAATCCCCGCACACCGTCGAAGATGATCTGGGCGGCAAGCGCAACGATATACATTCCGGTAAGTTTGCTGAGGATACGCACACCTTTATCTTTGAATATCCGGTTGAGCGTTTCCGAGAAAAAGAGCATCACTGCCACACCTGTACCGGAAAGGATCACGGCGCATACTTCAATGATAAGGAAAATCCAGCGGGAAAATCCTGCTGCTGCTGCGCGTTCCGCACACGATGCACCCATGACCAGCAGAGTTCCGATAGTTCCCGGCCCGACGGTAGTCGGAATGGCAAGCGGAACAACGGCGGGGTCGCCGGCTTCATCAAGCTGACGGTTTTTCGGCTGGGAACTGCGCACCATATCGATACCGTTGAGCATCAGCACCAATCCGGCGCCGATACGGAAGGCATTGAGTGATATCCCCAGACAGTCGAAGATGATCTCACCGAAAAGATAAAGCACCACGCAGGCGCAGATCACGGAAAAACCGGTGCGCAGTGCAAGTTTCTTGCGGGATTTGTTCTCCATCCCGTCACATGAGGAAACGAACACTGAAAGAACAAAAAACGGAGTCAGCAGTAAAAAGAGTTTTACCACCAACCCGAGACCGAATGTAAATAAAGACTGCATGTATTACCCCTTTCAAAATGGTTTATATAATATACACTCTGAAAGGGGTGAAATCAAACATCAATTCATATTCTTGCGCACAAAGCCCACTTCGTGCCATGATGAATAGCGCACTTTGGGGTCATTTCCGCCCATGACATGCACCTGAAGTATCCACGATTTTCCGGTAACGGTATCCAGTTTGAGCATTACACTCTGGATCTTGCCGCTGTTGCCCATTTGCGGAGAAAGGACATTTATATCTGCCGCAACGACAACATAGCGGCTTGGTGAAAAATCCTGACTGTTGGCATTCTGTGCCGTTGATGAAGGTATCAGTACCATCATCAACAGAAAAATTGCCGCAACGGCGGCGCACGCTCCGATCACATAAAATTTTTTCATAACCGTTTTTCTCCTCTTTTTTCAATTCTCCGGTGCAACTTTGCCGCACTTTCGCCTCTGCAAGTAAATATAAGCGAAAAATACTCAAACTCAAGGCTGTACAATTTGAAAAAATGCTTATCCTGTGGTATATTATAAAAATGTCACGATTCCGGATGTCCCGGTGAGGCAGTCGGCGTAAAGCGGCTGATAACGGGATGCCGGTTTGAGTTTTTCTGAAGCGGAGTAACTTTTCAGGAGCATAAAATGGCTGAAAAAAACAGGATTAGCAGAACGGTGGTCGTCACCAGTGAATTGGGGCTTCATGCCCGGCCGGCGGCGAAGGTCGTTCATATTGCCAGCGGTTTCCAGTCTGAGCTGAAACTCCGCCGGATCGATGCACGCAGCGGCGAAGCTGACTGCCGCAGTGTTCTTGCCATGCTCATGCTTGCCGCGTGCAAAGGTACCGAACTTGAACTTTCCGCCTGCGGCGCAGATGCGTCGGCGGCACTGGAAGCGGTTGCCAGTTATTTCAACCGGAGTTTTGACGAAAATTAATCCGGAAAATCACATATACTATGCCAATTCCAACTTGCACAGTCCAAGCTGCTCCCGTTGCCTCAGGAATTGCTGTCGGCAGGGTAATGTTTCTTCATGGCGGAGTTCAGCCGTCGAAGATAATATCCATTGCACCGGGAGAGGTCGAGTCTGAATTGAACCGCTTTCATGAAGCGCTTGCCGAAACGAAAAAACAGCTGCGGGAACTCCGGGAAAAGCTCCGTTTGAAACTTCAGCCCAACGAGGCGGCGATTTTTGATGCTCATTTGATGCTGGTCGAGGATAAGACTCTGACTGCGGAAGTGGAACGGATGATCTCTGAAAATCTTGTCAATGCCGAATCTGCTGTCGGTCAGGCAATGGATAAGTTCGCCGACGCATTTTCTGCTGTTGACGATGTATATTTTCAGGAACGCGCGCTGGATATCCGCGATGTCGGCGGCAGGATCACAGCCAATCTGACCAGCGCGGAACAGCTCAAAATGAATTACGATGAGCCGCGAATCGTGATCGCTTCGACTCTTACTCCTTCAGAAACCGTCGGCTTGAACCGCGAAAAAGTTCTCGGATTTGCCGTGGAAACCGGCAGTGCAACAAGCCATACTGCGATACTTGCGCGTTCTTTGAATCTTCCTGCGGTGGTGGGATTGCCGCGTGAGCTTCTTGATAATCTGACTGTTGCTGATAAACTTATCGTCGACGGATTCAGCGGCAAGGTGATCGTCAATCCCGATGCGGGAACTGAGGAGGCATATCGCCTCAAGAAACGCGAAGCGGAAAAGATTTACGATCAGCTCCTCGGAGAAAGTGAACTGCGTCCGGTCACCACTGACGGATTTACCGTTGAGATCGCTGCGAATGTGGAAGCTCATGACAATTACGCTGAAATCAAACAGAACGGCGCCTGCGGCATCGGTTTGTTCCGTACCGAATTTCTTTTTATGGATGGTTCCCATCTGCCTGACGAGGATGAACAGTTTGAAATTTACAAAAAGCTGATGATCTCCGCCGGAAATGACACCGTCACCATCCGCACTCTGGATATCGGCGGGGACAAGCTCAACAGCGGAATAATCCGTTCTGTGGAACAGAACCCCTTTCTCGGATTGCGCGGCATCCGTCTCTGCCTGCGTGAGCGGCGGGACATTTTTGATACACAGCTGCGGGCGCTGATGCGTGCCGGAGTTTACGGGAATATGCAGATCATGCTGCCGATGATAAGCTGTATGGATGAATTTTTTGAAACGAAAAACATTATTGCCGGATTGAAATCAGAACTTGCTGCTAAGGATGTACCTTTTGCGGATAATATTCCGCTCGGTGTCATGATCGAAACACCAGCGGCGGCGATGATCGCAGACAAATTTGCCCGCGAAGCGGATTTTTTCAGTATCGGCACCAACGACCTTATTCAGTATACGATCGCTGCTGACCGGACAAATGAACGTGTTGCACACCTTTACCGCCCCGGTCATCCGGCAGTTTTGCGGTTGATCAAATACACTGTGGAAGAAGCGGTGAAACAGAATATTCCGGTTTCCGTATGCGGTCAGACCGCAGAAGATCTTACGATGATCCCGTTCCTTGTCGGTTTGGGAGTGAATGAATTGAGTATGTCACCCGGAGCCATGCCGCTGGTGAAAAAACTTATCCGTACCCTTTCCATGGCAGAGTGTGTGGAGCTTGTTTCGTCGGCATTTGAGTGCGATAATTCCGTGGAAGTTGTTGAAATGTCGCAAAAACTTATCCGCAAACTTGTTCCGGAATTGACGATGGTTTGACTTTGAGATGAAATTATGGGACGATTTATTTATAATCTTTTTCTGCCGCTCGGCTTTATCTTTTTTCTGCCTGAGCTGATATTGAAATACCGCCGCCGCGGCGGTTGGAAAAGCACTTTCCTTGAGCGTTTTGCCTGTTACGGTTCGCGTAAGGCGGAGCTGAAAAGTTTCCGCGGAGCGATTTGGATACATGCCGTAAGCGTTGGAGAAACTGTTGTTGCTTTGTCGCTTATCAACCGCTGTCTTCAGCGTTTTCCGGAGCAGAAATTTATACTTTCTACCACAACGACTACCGGACAGGATATCGCCCGGAAAAAATGTCCGGCAAACACTGCCGTCATCTTCTGTCCGATAGATTTCCCGTGGATGGTGCGTAAGGCGCTCCGTTTGATGCGTCCTTCGGAACTGGTGATTTTTGAAACGGAAATATGGCCCAATCTGATAACGCTGGCGGCGAAAAAAGATATTCCGGTGATGCTGGTCAATGCCCGCATGTCCGACCGTTCTGCCAAGGGGTACCGCCGTTTCGGAAAAATATTTTTCGGATCGCTGTTGAAGAAATTTTCGCTTATTCTGACCCAGAGTGATGCGGATAAAGAGAGATTCCTTACCGTTTCCCCAAAAGCAAATGTCAAAGTCGCCGGAAATATGAAGTTTGACCAGCAGATACCGGCACTTCCGGAAGAAAATATCCTGCACACCTATTTCGGTTCCGGTGAAAACGATATTATTCTTCTCGGAGCAAGCACCCACCCCGGCGAGGAGGAGTTGATCACCGAAGTCTACGTTGAACTGAAAAAACGTTGGAACACGCTTAAACTTGTGCTGGTTCCCCGCCACGCCGAAAGGGGGAATGATGTTGTGCGTATACTGGAAAAACACTCTCTTGCTTATGCGCGGCGCAGTGAAAGCACACTGCCGGAAAAGAGTGTTGAGGTTCTGCTTGCCGATACCACAGGTGAAATGATTCCGCTGATGAGCGGAGCGGATATTGTAGTGATGGGCAAAAGTTTTTCCGGTCACAATGAGGGACATAACCTTATTGAACCCGCGCTGTTGAAAAAGCCGATAGTAACCGGAACGGTTCTGCGCAATTTCCGCTTTATTCTTCAGGTGCTTGAGTCAAATAACGCGGTGTTCTGCTGTGGAGATACAGAGCTTGCCGGAGTGCTTGAAAAACTTATTGAATCACCGGAACTGCGCCGGGAGTTCGGCAGCCGCGCCTTTGAGACGATCAACCTTCACAGCGGTGCGATCGACACCACCATTGATGCACTTCAGGATTATCTGAAATAACTGTTTCCCAACAATACAAAACGGGCTGCTGCAAGAAATTCATTGCAACAGCCCTTTTTATTTAAGCTCCGCCATACATGGCGGAACGAGCGTTATGTACGGATATGTACGGATGGGAACGGATATGTACGGAGCCAATAAACGGCAGGATTGGTTCTGCAACTACCACTTTTTGATTGTTATGTACGGATATGAACGGATGAGTACGGATCCGATAAACGGCAGGATTGGTTCTGCAACTACCACTTTTTGATTGTTACAAACGGATGGGTACGGAGCCAATAAACGGTAGGATTTGCTCCGTAATTATCCGTATTCATCCGTACTCATCCGTATTAACGCCCTGCCTGTTTACGAGAGCAGAGCAAACGAGGTATCCCACTCTTTGCCGACACTCTGGAAATATTTCCATGTGGTGTCGTCTTCGCCATTGACATAAAGGACGCCGATATCGCCTTTTTCCGTGCGGATACGGATATCGTCGACTCCGTCAAAGTTGAAGTCTGCGATCTGTTCAATGGTGTTTTTATTATTACAAAGCCCGATGAAGGAATCAACACGACCATCTTCAACAAGCCATGCTCCGACCCAGCCGTTGGATTTGTTCTGAAGGAGAACGTCATCCACGCCGTCTCCGTTGAAGTCTCCCGTTCCGGCGATGGTCATATCGTTGGAAAGAGTGTCAAGATTTGACCAGGTGATTTTTCCATTGGAATCGACCATGTATGCTCCGGTGAATCCGGCATCGTGACGGACGATGACATCATCGGTACCGTTGCCGTCAAGGTCGCCGACAGCGGCGATTTTCCACTCTTTACCCAGACCTTTGAGGTAGTGCCAGCCGGTACCGTCCGTTCCGAAGTAACCGAGATCACCACTGGTTGAGCGCAGGAGGATATCCGTCGCACCGTCACCGTTGAAATCACCGAGTCCGAGGACGTTGGTAGTGGCGTTTACAGACATAATGGTTTTGTAACCAGTAACCTTACCTTCAACGACATTCCATGCTCCGACATACTTATCATCCTGATAGAATATATCTTGCCCATCATCATCTGTGCCGTAAATTTTTCCTGTGCCGAGAATTTTTATATTTTTCTTGACCGAGGTCAAATCAT
>SUWE01000005.1 GCA_015061615.1 Lentisphaerota bacterium | reverse complement strand
TGATCATCTGTCAAGCAGCAGCTCTTCACCTTTGGCTCCGACGAGTTGAAATACCCATTCTCGCCAAAGGGAGCTGCTGCTATCTGATAACCGGGGAGTAATATACAAGGAGTTTTGAAATTGCCTCTATTTATATATTGGTGTTGCATAGGTCTTGAACCGCAAATCGAATCCGATCGGATTATCCCGCTTGAGATATGTGTGCAGGATTGCATTCTGAAGTTTGTTAAAAAGAATGCTGTAACTTTCAGAACCGATCGGAAAAAGCACCCGCCAGCGTTGATCACCGCGGTACATAGTTTGAAGATTGACTTCAAAATGATAAGGGGAGTCTATTTTTATGCTGTCAATGATAATATTTTGGCACTCCCGGGTTGCGGTCATTATAAGGGATATAGCTTCTTTCTGCAACTTTTTGTCTGGATTATTTATAATGAGACGCGGTAAAGTTCTGTTAGCGGCAGACGATTCACTGCGCCTGAAAATAACACCATGTTCATCAATCACAGCGCCCCTGCCGAATTCTGCACGCGGAATACGTTCCCTGATATTACAAACAAGCATGTCAGGAAGAACTACCTGCACTTCAGCATCTTCGACATTGGGGACTTCCAAAAGTTTTTTTCTTATGTTACCGACATTGAGACGGAAAATATTCATTCCGGATACAACTTCACTCCCCAAACGGGAAACAAGGACATCTCCCTTTCCGTTCCAATATCCGGTACTCCGGACATCGACATGCTTAAGTTTGAAACGGGGATTTTCATACATTAACTTACCGGGAATAATGCAAAGCAGCCAAACAACCAGAACACAAAAAGCAATAATCAGCAAAATCAACAGAGTTATAAAAAACTTACGCACACTGTGATTGCTGCCAGTCTCTGCTTTGCTGCCGGCATTTTTAGTTTCTTTGCCGGAACTTTTTTCTTTTGATGTTTTTTTTACTGCCATTTTGCAGTATATCTCCCAATAACATTAAAAAAGTGACGCCCCCAGTACCAATTTTCCGGAAACGTCACTATCTTCATTTAATTTCTTTTAGAGCTCACAGAACCGGAAAACCGTTACGTTTAAGCTCAGCTTTCAAATCCGGAATCGAAATCATATTAAAGTGGAAAACAGATGCGGCAAGCAGTACTTCCGCACCAGCTTCGGCAGCTTCGATAAAATGCTCCATCTTACCGGCGCCGCCGGATGCCACGATTTTTGCGGAACAGCTCTGAGCCATCGCCCGGATAACCGGCAAATCATAACCGGTCTTTGCTCCGTCACCGGCTTTGCTTGTCGGAAGAATCACTTTAACACCGAAATCATCAACCATTTTAGCAAAATCAACGGCATCAGCACCGGTCGCGGTACGACCGCCATCGACATAAACCTCGTAGCCGGATGGCATGGCAGGGTTCACATCAAGGTCGATCGCAACGGTAACTGCATCGGCTCCGAACTCTGCGATCAATTCTTTTATCAGTTCCGGACGGCGAAATGCCGCACTGCTGGTGGAAACTTTGTTTGCTCCAGCCGCAAGCACAGCACGGGCAGACTCAATATCACGGATCCCGCCGCCGACCGTAAACGGAACAGTACACACTTCAGCAACCTTGCGGACGACTTCGGTCAATGTATCGCGCTGCTCAACAGTGGCTGTGATATCCAGCAAAGCCAATTCATCGGCACCTGCGGCGCAATAGGCCTGCGCACAGGCAACAGGATCACCGGCATCGGCAATATCGACAAAGTGGACACCTTTTACCACACGCCCGGCGCGCATATCAAGGCAAGGCATAACCGAAATCAACTTTTTTTCCACAATAACACCTCTCAAAGAAAAATTTAACGGCGAGGAAGCCGTGACGGCTCCTCTGAAACCACCTTCTGCAACCATTCAACGTTGGGGAAATAGTCGATATAGAAGGATTTGATAAGAGTTTCCAAACCTTTTGTACCATACTCCCAATCGAGAACTTTGTCACCAAGCGCAGCACGGACGTTACTCTGGTCAAAAATGATATCACTGCTGAAATAGGGGAAAAGATCTCCGACGAACTTAGTCATCAGCGAAGAACCCTCGTTGCCGGCTGTGCTTGCATTTTCGCCGACTGAAACGCCGTCAAGACGCAAAATTTTACAAATAGAATCTTCAATTTGCTTGGTGGTGACCGGGCTGTCTCCGGTAATGTGATATCCGGTATTGGTCACAGGCTGCTGGAACAACGCCGTGATAGCCTCCTGCACATAATCAATCGGAACAAAGTAAACATGCTGTGAAGGAACTGTGGAAAAGTTAATCTGCATATCCACAAACTCTTCAGGGTTGACTCCCATTTTGGAGCAACGGTGGCTCTTGACTTTACCAAGAAATTCCAGAATACGGTAGAATGCAAGCGGTTTGCGGATCCTGCCGTCTGAACGGCGTCCGGTGATGATTGCCGGACGGTAGACGGAGAACGGGATACCGGATTCACGGACAAGATACTCTCCTTTGAATTTGCTCTCCTCGTAAGGATTGTTGAATCCGTTGTCAATGGGAGCTGTTTCGTAAGCAGTACCGCAGAGCTTACCGGCAACATAAGCAGTTCCGACATAGTGGAACTCTTTGACCTTGAGCAGCTTTGCCAGCTCAACCATATTGCGGGTTCCCTCGTAATTGATACGGAACACTTTTCCGGTGGGATCTTTGCCGAGATTCACGTCAGCTGCGCAATGGAAAACGATATTGACTCCGTTGAGTTTTTCATCTTTCGCAAGCTCGGCAGGAACAATGGTAGCCACGTCTCCCTCGACCACCTGAATCTTAGGAAGGATCGCGTCGGCAAGTTCAGGATAACCATTGAACGCACACTCATCATGGATAATGGAAACCACCCGTTCTCCTGCAGTTTTTCCACCGCCGCTGCGCACGAGGCAAACGATTTCATAATCAGAACGCTCACGGAGCAACGCTGTAACAAACGCACTGCCAACCAAACCGGTGATACCGGTCACCAAAATCTTATTCATGGGTATATACTACCTGTTTTATGCGGCTTAAACCAAATCCTGTCACACTATTCTCTTTCCAACCGTCAAAAATCGCCGCGGTTACTAAACGTGACGAGCGGAAAATCTTCATGTATACAAGTGCAACTTGCTAACTATACACCGCCATTGACATTTTTTCAAGTCTGCAACCGTTAAAGCCGCCGTCTTTTTCATAAAAAACAAAAAAATTCCTGAAAATGGAACTGTTTTATCTTTGCATTTTATTCTTTACAGCTTCGAGCAAAACAGAGGAATCCGGAATAAAATCACCGTCCCATTCCATCACGACAAGAGCAAACGCGCTTTCACCTGGAGCAAGTTCATTCCAGTTGTGTTCAGTTGAACTTTTCGGCTTATCCGATGCCTTTACGATAAAATCGCCGAAGTTGATTTCTCCGGGCTTAATCACATGATTTTTCAGCATTTTCACACCGAGCTGCACAAACTCATCATTGGCAGCGTAGTGGAGCAGAAAACCATCGTCAACGGTTTTAATGTAAATATCAAAATCGCCGTTATCCCTGACCCCTTTTGCATGAGCAGATGCACAAATCCTCAATTCGCCTGACGCATCTGCCCGGACAAGCATTATCAGATTGTAAGGTTTCTTCCCATGATTGACAATGTGATAATGTCTGAATCCTTCGGTAATACGCTTTTTATGCTCCGCCTGCAAGTTGTACTTCATTTTCTGTTTGCCGCAACCGCTTCCTGACAGACACAGGATGGCAACTGTCAGTGCAACCAAACACGGTACAGTTTTCCAAAAATTTTTCATAGTATGCTCCTTGTGCTGAAACCTGTATTAATTTACTTCCGGAATATAATTTTTTCAAGACTCTGAAATAAAAACAGCATTCAAATAATATTCAAGAGGTATTTTCAGGTTGAAAAGTAAAAAAAAGATGCTATTGTAAAACATTGTCAAGCTGTGTTATAAATAATGAGGAGGAAAATATGGCTTTCATAAGATGTGATTTCAGTTCAGCATCATTGATGCGTTCAGTCAATATAAATGTGACAATTCCGCAGAATGTTCCGCTTGAAAAAAGGAAAATAATGTACCTTCTTGGCGGTTTAAGTGATGACAACACCATGTGGAGCCGCCGCACCAATGTTGAAAGATACGCCGAAGAGTGCGGAGTAATGGTCGTTATGCCCAATGGGGAAAGAAGTTTTTATACCGATGCCGTTCAGGGTGAAAAATTCTGGACATTTGTTTCAGAAGAATTGCCTCAGGTTATAGGAACATTGTTCAATTATCATCCTGAAAAAAAGAACACTTTTGCCGCCGGATTATCTATGGGGGGGTATGGTGCGATAAAACTCGGCTTGCGCTGTCCTGAGAAATTTGCCGCAGTAGCCGGCTTGTCAAGTGTCACCGATCTCAAGCGGCGTTATCAGGCTCCTGATTCAGCATATTGGCGCCCCGAACTTGACCGTATATTCGGAGGAGCAGATCAGCTCGAAGCGCGGAACAACGATCTTTTTGCCCTTGCTGACAACGCGGTAAAATCAGGAAAACAGCTTTGCCCGATCCTTTCCATCTGCGGCAGCGAAGATTTTATGATTGAAGACAACCGCGGTTTCAACGCTTTTATGAAAAAGATAGAATATCCGGGATATCACTGTTTTGAATATCCGGGAACGCACAGCTGGGATTTTTGGGATACTCATATAAAACATGCCCTTGAGTTTTTCACTGAAGGCAAACTTCCGGAATAATCACTTATGCTCTACCAGCGTATAATCCCGGGAAAACGTCTGTTTTTTACCGGAGAAACTGTAACATTTGAACTGAGTTTCCGTGGAACACCCGGCAGCGGTCGTGCTGTTCTGCGCACCAATATAGGCGGCAGCAGTTTAAAAGCTGCTGAAATCATTGATAAAAACAGACTCCGGCGTCACCCCAAAGGCAGTGACTGGCGCGATTTCAATATGGTCAAAACGGTAAATGGCAGATACTCTATTACTCTGCCGCTCACTGAGCCGGGAACTTTTGAGGCAAAATGTTGTTTCATTCCCGATGACCATTTGCCTGTGATCTGGGCAAATGGTGAAAACTTCAAGCTGAAAGTTTCATCAAACCTCAACTCCTGCGGCAACGGGATTTACAGCTGTTTTATCCGTCAATGGGGCAAGTGGAGATATCTGCCGCATTCACCGGAACTGCCGGATTTTTCAACGTTGGATAACGAAGGTTTTGTTATCATACCGCCATCCGGCACATTCCGCAGTGTGATATCCGGTCTTGATCATATATTCAACACTCTGAATTGCCGGATATTGCAGTTACTGCCGATCCATCCGACACCGGTAGCATTCGGAAGAATGGGACGCTACGGCAGTCCGTTTGCGGCGACAGATTATTTTGCGGTCGATCCGGCTCTTGCGGATTTTGATACGACCGCGACTCCGATCGAACAATTTGGCGAACTTATAGATGCAGTACACGCCAGAAACGGCAGACTTTTTATGGATTTGCCGGTCAATCATACCGGTTGGGCATCGAAACTTCAAAGTGAGCATCCGGAGTATTTTATCCGAAAAGAGAATGGTGAGTTTGTCAGCCCGGGAGCATGGGGCATCGTATGGGCGGATCTCTGCCAGCTGGATTACAGCAATCCGCAAGTCCACAACCTTATGGCAGAGGTGTTCCTGTTCTGGTGCAAGCGCGGAGTGGACGGTTTCCGCTGTGATGCCGGATACATGCTTCCGGCGGAAGCGTGGAACTATATCGTTGCCAAAGTCCGAAAGGAGTATCCGGATACAACTTTTTTACTTGAAGGTCTTGGCGGACCACTTGATATTCAGGAGGAACTGCTTGAAAAAACCGGACTTGACTGGGGGTATTCCGAACTGTTCCAAAACTACACCCGCGATCAGATATCTGCGTACTACCCCTATGTGAACAATTCATCACTCCGTGGAGGAACGCTGGTAAATTTTGCAGAAACCCATGACAACAACCGCTTGGCAGCTGAAGGAAAAATTTTTGCAGGATTACGTTTCCTTGTCAACGCCCTGCTTTCCGTCAACGGTTCGTTCGGATTTGCAAACGGAGCAGAGTTTTTTGCAACCGAAAAAATCGACGTACACGGATGCAGCGCCCTTAATTTCGGAGCTGTTGACAACCTGTGTTCACTTATCGGCAAAGTAAACATTCTGCTTTCCACTCATCCGGCATTTGCCAGTGATGCGGAAGTCAAACTGATTCAGCACGGACCGGGAAATGTCATCGCTGCGCTGCGCAAAGCAGCAAACGGTTCAACCTTGCTTATTTTGCTCAATTTGGATTGCAACAACGCAAGCAGTGTCCATTTTTTATCACAAAACGCAGATCATGCAAAAGATTTGCTTACAGGAAAAATATTGCGTTTCAACAGACTTGATGCAAATAACTCATCTTGCGACCTTGCCCCCGGAGAAGCGCTCTGCCTGACATTTGATGATTTTGAAATTCCTGATTCAATACCGGTTCCTGTGAAACTTCAGGCGGCAGCAATGGCGCAAAAAGCAGCGATGAATTTTACCACGATCAACCGTGCTTCAGAAGCAGACGGAGAACTGCTCTGTAAAGATCCGGTAAAATTTGTGGAAGATATATCCGGAACGACCCCTGCCCCGGTAACCTCATGGTTTTATCCGCAGGATGCGGACCGGGTTGTAATGGTCCCCCCCGGAGACCTGCTTTTGCTCCGCAGTAAAGTTCCTTTTATTGCCGATCTGCACAATGACAATGAAAACCTCTGCCGTGTACGCAGTTTACAGAATGCCGACGGAATATTTTTTGCATTGTTGCGCCTTCCGGCGAAACAACGCAGCATACCGGAAGATATCACGTTGGAATTTACCGCATTTGACACCGGCAAAATATCAAAGATTTCCGGCATACTCCACCTGCTGCCCAATGCAGATAAACGCATGATCACGCTCAGAAAAAACTGGAATGGATCTGCCGGATGCTTTGCCTTCGGTTCAAACATTCATGCTTCTTATGCGTTGTTCAATGCTCGCTGGGGAAAACTCACCAGCAAATATGAAGCAATTTTAGCGGTCAACGATGAGCCGGAATTTCCCGTAGACCGGCATATCATGTTTACCAGGTGCCGGGCTTGGATCGTCCTTGATGACTACTCTCAGGAATTAACAGAAAAAACTCTGGAAAGTTTTTCTTCCCACCCCGGCAACCGGGCTAAATGGGAATTTTCCGTTCCGGACGGTCATGGCGGAAAATGCAATTTATCTGTATCATTCAGAATGGCACTTGATCAAAATTGTGTGGAACTGAAGTTCCACCGTTTGCCTGTATCCGGAGGATTCACTCCTGTTGCCAAACTGATTTTACGTCCGGACCTTGAAGACAGGGGCAATCACACTCTTACGCGTGCATGCGACGGTGCAGAATATATTTTCCGGCAGTCGATAAAAACTTTTTCCGGCGGTTTTGAATTTCAACCGGCGTCACGCAGATTGAAAATGCATGTGTCTTCCGGAGAGTTTTATCAGGAACCGGAGTGGCAATATATGGTCGATCTGCCGATGGAACGTTATTATGGCATGAACGACAAAACTGATCTTTTCAGTCCGGGATATTTCGCAATTCCTTTAGCTGTTGATGAAACCGTTACCCTGACTGCATCTGCTGAGGAGAACGAAGCAGTCCCCCCGGAATACCCCCCCGCTGATTATCCGGAATCTTTGCCGACTGCGGCTCTGGCGATCGACTCTCTCAGCCGTTTTATCGTAAAACGAGACGGGTTGAACACTGTCATTGCCGGATATCCATGGTTTCTGGATTGGGGGAGAGATACCCTGATCGTTCTCCGCGGACTGGTGAAATTTCCGGAGTTTCAACAGCAATCAGCAGATATAATCCGCCGCTTTGCCGCATTTGAAAAAGATGGAACGATTCCCAATATGATTTGCGGCGGCAACGACTCAAACCGTGATACGACCGATGCGCCGCTCTATCTGATTATTGCGGCAAGAGACTATATTGCTGAGACCGGAAACAAAAAATTTCTGAACACCGATTGCGGCGGCAGAACGTTGCATAAAATCCTCCTTTCCATAACGGAACATTACAAAAACGGAACGCCCAACGGCATATCAATGGATAAGGATAGCGGCTTGATTTTCAGCCCGTCACACTTCAGCTGGATGGATACCAATTATCCGGCAGGTACTCCGCGTAAAGGATATCCCATTGAGATACAGTCGCTCTGGTTTGCCGCATTGGAATTTCTCGGTGAACACGAACTTGCCCGAAAAGTTCAAGCAAGTATTGAAAAATTATATTTTAACGGAACAACGGTGTCTGACTGCCTGCATTGTGATCCGGGTACTCCGGCGGCGCAGGCTGCCCCGGACGATCATTTGCGGTGCAACATTCTCACGGCAGTGATTTTCGGTGCAGTGAGCGATCCTGTCAAACAGCAGAATATCCTTGCCGCAGCTGAAAAACTCATCATTCCCGGAGCGATCCGGACACTTGACGACACAATGGTATCGTATTCCCTGCCGATTTATCACAACGGACAGTTGCTCAATGATCCGGTGCATCCTTATCAGGGAAAATATTGCGGTCCGGAGGACACTTCAAGAAAAGCCGCATATCATAACGGCACTGCATGGTGCTGGCCATTTCCTGCCTATTGCGAGGCATTGTATCTTCTCGGTAAAGAAAATTCCCGCAAACGCGCTCTTGCGCTGCTCATGTCTGCCGCTGACAGAATGGAAATGGGTATCGCCGGAGAAATGCCGGAAATCATCGACGGCAGCACACCGCACCGCAGTGGCGGTTGTCCGGCTCAGGCATGGAGTGTTTCAGAATTTTACCGTGTGCTTGAAATTTTGCAGAAGGAACATATTTGACCGATGCGTATTTTATTGAAAGGTTTCGTCGCCGATGGAACCGCTGAACCGGTCCGCAAAGCTCTGCTTGTGGAAAATGACAGGATCATTGCTGTTGAAAACGACATTTACGGTGTAAGTGCCGCCGATAAAATCCTTACATTCAAAGATGAAATAATTGCTCCGGGATTTATTGACGTCCATGGACACAGTGATATATCTCTGCTCGCTTCACCGGAAGCAGAAAGTAAGTGCTGCCAGGGAATAACTGCAGAAATCACCGGAAATTGCGGCTTATCAGCCTTCCCCATCACCTCAAAAAACCGGGAACATCTGGAAAGTTTATATGCGAATTACGGAGTTCCGCTTGAGTGGCGGACCTTATCAGATTATAAAAATGTATTGCAAAAAACCTCTCCGAAATTGAGAAGTTTCTCTCTGTGCGGTCACAACACTTTGCGTTCGGCAGTAATGGGGTATGATAAAAAAGATATTTCATTTTCCGATTTGCAAAAAATGGGACAATTTCTTGAAGATTCCCTTGCCGCCGGATCACCGGGATTGTCGACCGGATTGCTGTATACCCCCGGATGCTTTGCAGAAAAAGATGAAATAACAGCGTTGATGAGGGTCCTTGCAAAACATGATGCCGTTTACGCAACTCATCTACGGAGTGAAGGTGATAATCTTCTGGAAAGTCTCGAAGAAACCTTTTCCGCTGCCGCCGATGCCGGACTGAAAAAAATCCAGATAAGTCATTTCAAAACCGCCGGAAAAAGCAACTGGCATAAACTGCCCGCCGCACTGGAGTTGATCGCAAATTACCGCGAACAGGGAATCGATATCCGTTTTGACCGTTATCCGTACACGGAAAGTCAAACTATGCTGAGCGTAATATTGCCGCCGCCGTTTGACACAATGCCGGACAGAGATATTACAATAAAATTGCAGGATGCCGCCTTGCGAGAAGAATTGCAGATTTTTCTTACAAAGGAAAAAGCTGATGATTGGTCACGATGGCGCCTGACTGGAACAACTCATCCGGTGTGGAAGAAATTTATCGGCAAAAAATACACTGAACTTCCCGGAGAACCGGCAATCGCGGTTATAGATCAACTCTTTTTCGATGCGACAACAGCAACGATCGGAGCAGCCGGTATGTCGGACGAAAACATGATAAAAATAATCACTCATCCGCTTTGCATGGGGGGGAGCGACGGCAACGCCCTGCCCCTGAGTTCCGAATTCGGGACGGCTCATCCAAGAGCTTTCGGAGCGATCGCAAAATTCATCAGGCTGAAACTTGACAGCAGAGAATCTATCGGCAAAACAGTCAGCAGTGTAACCGGCACGCCTGCCGATTTCTTCTCGTTGAATGAAATCGGAAAAATTCAATGCGGGAAAAAGGCTGATATCTGTGTATTTTCCCCGGAAGAAATAGACAGCAAGGCAGATTTTTCCAATCCTCACTGTCTTGCTGAAGGTATACGTCTATCCATGCTTGACGGTAAAATCAGGTTTTGAACCGCGATTTTACTTTTTATTTGCCTGCAAACTTTTCAAAAGTACTTTAACTGCCGGCAACGGATTGGATTGTTTTTTCAGTTTTTCCAACTCAAGATTGACACCGACCCAGTCGGCGGGGATCGCCGCACCGATGCACTGCTGAGCCGCGCGCATTGCCGCTTCATAATCCTTTTCAGTATATGCAATAAGGAATTTGACGACCATTGCGTTGCGGCTGGGCTTGTTAAATTCGAGAGTCTCTTTTGCAGCAGAAGCATTACCGGATTTCCACTGAGCAAAGGCAAGAAGCGGAATATATCCCGGATGATTTTCTTCCGTTATTTTTTTGTAATACCATGCTGCAGAACGCCAATCAGAACTTACTTCAGCTTCTTTGGCAGCTCCGCTCATAAAACGCACGAGTTCACGACGGTGATCAAGCATTGAGCCAAGCTGTTTTTCGATTTCCGGTTCAGGAGCAGCTCCAAGTTCCCGCGCTTTTTCGTAAGCGATAACAGCTTCTCTGCGGCGGTCTGAAATTGACGAAGCAAGCAGTTTTGCCAACTCAAGCTGAATTTCAAACGATGCCGGATTGAGCCGCGCGGCACTCAAAAGTTTTTCTTCTGCTCTTGCAGGAGCTCCGCAACCGGCGTCGATCAATGCGGCACACATTAAAACCAGAGCATTTTCCGGTTCCGCTTTAAGCAGTTTGTCGACAATAGTTTTTGCATTGCCGAAACGTGATACAGCGATAAAACAGCGCGCCGTAACAAGAGCAAGCTGATGATTGCCCGGATCAGCATGGTATGCCGCAGAGAGATGGGGAGCAGCCTCAGCAAAACTTCCCCTGCGATAATATATCATTCCCAAGCGCAAATGTGCCGGAGCAAAATCTTTTTTATTTGCCAATGCCTGCTGATAATGCCAAACGGCAAGTTCAAGTTTGCCCTCTTTTTCTGCATTCAATCCGGCTCCGGCAAGTTCTTCGGGAGAACGCTCACTCTGAAGTGCGGGGACATTCTCACCGTTCTCATCGTTTTTGCGGTTTTCCAACTGAGCAAGGAGTTTGTCGCGTTCCGCAGCCAGTTCTGCATTGAGTTTATTTATTGCCGTAAGTTCGTCTTCCAAACGGGCAACTTTTGAAGCATCCACTTTTGCAAGCAAATCATTGGCTGATTTATTTCTGAACTCAGCCAGCTCATTGTTCAACCGCCGCAACTGCGCTATTTCACTGTCTTTGAGCTTAGACTTACGAATCAATTCACTCTCTCTTGCCGCGATAACTTTTTTCTGCTCTTTCAACAAGTCAAGCTCGTTCTGCAACTGACCTATCCGTTCATTCAAAGGTTCAGCGACAGCAGATGCCCTCGCAACAGCACTGGCGGCAGCAGTGCGGAGTTTTTCTATTTCCGCCCGGCAAACGACATGAACATCAACACTTTGTTTTGCCTGAAATGCGGCGACTTGCTTATTGAGCTTATCCAACTCCGCACTTTGACTGGCGATCATCGCATCAAGTTCTTTATTCACGCGCTGAAGTCTTTCCAACTCGCTGTTTTTCTTACGCAAATCATTCAATGTATCTGACAGTTTTTTATTTTCATCTTTGCTGACAGCAAAATCGTCGTTGACTTTGCGCAGTGAATTTTCCACTTCTCCCAATTTTATTTTCAATGCAGCCAATTCAACTTCACGCTGACGCAGGGAAATAAGTTCTTTTTCAACATTCTGCAAACGATCTGCTTCTTTAGCTTTAGCCTCCAGTTCCGCCATTTTACGGCGGGAAGTCTCAAATTCAGCGGAGCGGCGGCGCAACTGAGTCAATTCCGCCTGATCTTTATTGTAAGCTGATTTCAATTCAGCATTCAACTGCTGTTCTTTTGCCAGCTCATTTTTCAACCGATCATTTTCTACCAGACGGAGTTTGGCTTTTTCCAGTTCAGCCTGCCGGGGTTTTGCGGCTTCGACCAGCAAACGATTTTCACGGTTTTCTGCGGAAAGTGCCTGAAAATTACGCTGAAGCTGCTCCAGCTGTTCTTTCAATGGGCGCAGCTGTACAAGTTCCTGCTGAAGAGTTTTTTCTTTTTCCAGTGCAGCGACAACTTCTGCCCGGACTTTAAGATTTTCATCGTTCACTGCTTTCAATTTACGTTCACGCTCATCATTACCACTTTTAGCTGCATCAAGCTCCGAACGCAGGGAAATAAGTTGATTCTGAGCGGCAAGCAAATCATTTTCCAGCTGTTTCATTGAATTTTTTGCAGCAGCAGCCGCCTGAAAGTCAGCACTATTGCGGGTAGATAAACGTTTTTCAAAATCTTCAGCACGTTTGTAAACGGATTTAAGGTCTTCTTCAAGTTTCTGATTGCGTTCACGCAAGTTTGAAAGTTCTGCGGCATTGAGACGAACTGCATTTTTTTCCTTCTCCCAGTCAAGATGCAGTTTTCTGTTTTCAGAAGCAAGAGTATCATTCTTACCTTGCAAGTCACGCAAAGATTCTGCCAATCCATCGCGTTCTTTAGTCATCACCGTAATTTTATCTTCCAGCAATTTGCGTTCATTCTGCCACAACGCAAGCTGACGCTTATTTTCAATGCTCTCGTTTTTACCGCTGTCTGAAGCTTTTTTCAGTTCAGCGATTTCATCATTACGGAGCTTGATGATCTGATTGAGTTCAGCAACCTGATTGTTCAATTTTGCAACCTCGTTACTCCGTTCAAGCAACGTGCTGATTTCATGATTTTTCTGCTGAAGCTCTTCATTTCTCTTCTTCAGCAAATCTTCAAGAGCTTTTTTGGCAATTTGATTCAATCTGGAATTTTCTTTTTCGATCTTCAGCTGCTGTTCAGCACTCGAATATTGTTTGGCAATGCGCTCTTTATTCAGCCGTTCATCAACGAGCTGCTGTTCCAGAGATGATATTCTTTCATTGGGGGTTTTCAATTCTTCTTCCAACGCTTTGTAACGTTTTTCCAACAATGCGTAACGCTCATCCACAACTTTCCGGTCGCGGAGCAGCGATGCAATTTCCGTCTCAAATTTACGTTGTTTTTGAAGTTCAGCATTCAATCGCTGACTTGAAAGTTTCAGTTCGATAACCTGACGCCTCAGAGCTGCAACGCGCTCACTGTCTGTAACAGACGGAGTTTGCACAGCAGATCCCCCTGAGGGAACTTCTGAACGACCGGAGGTCTTTTTGATCTCTTTTTCGTTCTCAGGTTTCGTTTTAGTTGCCGTCAAGCCGAGCAGACGGCGCAATTCAGCGATCTGACGGTCACAATCACGGAGACGATCGGCTATCACGCGCTGGTTCCAGTCAGGTCTTGCGGTACGCACCGCAAGATAATTTTTACGTGCTTTTTCAAAAAATTTCAATGCTTCAGTATAATTCCCGCGTTCACGGAAAGACTCCCCCTGTTCAAAATTCGTATATCCGGAACGCCAGGAATCCCATGGCGACGGAGCTGCTGACAGAAACAGTGTTCCAAGTATAAAAAAGACAGCAAGGAAAAATTTTGCCGATCTCATTGCATAAACTCCTTAAACCTGTGCTGATATTTTTCTTCTATTGCAAATATTATCTGAGCGGTTCCATCCGGCTCATATTCTTCTTCATAAATATTCCCGGCGCTGTGAGCAAGGGTTATCAAATCGTAACGCGAAGGCGGAATCGCCGCTTTAAGCAAAGATCGTGAACATGCCGCAAAATCAGCCAACGCCTGCCGCAGTTTATCCATTCCTTCTCCGGAATGTGCTGAAACATAAAGCGCATCGGGAAACAAACCGCGCAACCGTGCAAGTTTAAGCGCATCATCTTCCGGATCAATACGGTCAACTTTGTTGAATACGATCAACATGCGTTTTTCATCAGCTCCGAGTTCCCTGAGAACAGACAGGGTTGTTTCCCATTCATTGTCGATATTGCTTGAAGATACGTCAAGCACAAGCAGCAGAATATCTGCAAGCACAGCTTCTTCAAGCGTTGATTTGAATGCTTCGATCAGTTGATGCGGAAGTTTCCGGATGAATCCTACCGTATCATTCAGCACCATTTCGACATTACCGGGCAGTAAAACTTTTCTTGCGGTGGGGTCAAGAGTGGCAAAAAGCTGATCTTTAGCAAGTACATCTGCATCGCACAATGCGTTCAACAAAGAAGATTTTCCGACATTGGTATATCCGACCAATGCCCCCTGAACCACCGGACGGCGCAAACGTGATTTACGCTGAGCAGCACGCTGTTTACGCACAAGAGCCAGTTCATCTTTCAACTGCTGTATGCGGCGTTTTATCAAACGGCGGTCTGTTTCAAGCTGAGCCTCACCCTGCCCGCGGTTTGTTGCACCGCCGCCACGTTGCCGTGACAGGTGAGTCCATGCTTTATGAAGCCGTGGCAATGAATACTCCAAACGCGCCAATTCCACTTGCAAAACAGCTTCTTTTGTCTGCGCCCGTGAAGCAAAAATTTCAAGAATTATTTCTTCCCTGCCGACTACCGGGCAACCGGTAAGACGTTCCCAATTGCGTTGTTGAGAGGGAGTCAAATCGCTGTCAAACACCAGCAAATCAGCTTCACACTCCTGCACCATTCGGGCTATTTCTTCGGCTTTACCGCTTCCGGCACGGTATCGGACATGATGTTCTCTGAGCCGGACGATTTCCGGCTCAAGAGGGATTATCTGAAGATTCCGTACAAGATCTGCCAATTCATCAAGTTGAGATTCGACAACAGCACACTCCTGATCCGGCTCAAGAAAGCCGATCAGGAATGCCCGCTGTTCACAAACAGCCGCTGCTTCTTTTTCCAGCTCGATCAAAAAGGCACCTGCATAAAATCAATGTTTTTTCAATCTGGCAGTAACTTCTGCTTCATACGCATCAAAGTCATCAATGATGATCTGAGCAACTCCGGTGCGTACAGCAGCTTCTGCAACTTTGCGGGCAACGTGAGGAACAACACGCGGATCAAACGGTTTGGGAATGAGCATATCCGGACGGATACCGGCAGGTGTATCAAAAAGTCCTTTTTCTGCATCCTCAGGATACGCCTTTTTCAACACATTTTTTACATCTTCAGGAATTTCCGCCACAGCCAATTCCGCAAGTGCCATACTGGCGGCGAGCTTCATTTCTTCATTTATATCCTTGGCACGCACATCCAATGCTCCACGGAACACTCCGGGAAATCCGAGAACATTGTTGATCTGATTCGGGAAATCACTGCGTCCGGTTCCAGCCAGTGCGGCACCGGCAGCGATTGCGACATCAGGGAAAATTTCCGGTGTGGGATTTGCCATGGCAAAAACGATCGCATCACGGTTCATGCTTTTGACCATATCAGCAGAAACACAGTCCGGAGCGGAAAAACCGAGGAAAATATCCGCGCCTTTGATCGCTTCTTCAAGAGTACGCAGCGGAGTATCACGGGCAAACATTTTCTGCGCTTCGCTCAAATTAGTTCTGCCGGTATGAAGCACACCTTTTCTATCACACAAAATCATATTTTCAAGTTTGGCACCGGCAGAAAGATAAAAACGGCTGCAAGCCAAACCTGCGGCTCCTGCACCATTGACGACAAAACGGCAATCTTCGATTTTTTTATTGATAAATTTCAAGCCGTTGATAATAGCAGCCAACGAAATAATCGCCGTACCATGCTGATCGTCGTGAAACACGGGAATATTCATCCGCTGTTTCAACGTTCTTTCAACTTCAAAGCAGGCAGGAGCGGCAATGTCTTCAAGATTGATTCCGGCAAAAGTCGGTTCAAGATGCTCAACCGCTTGAATAAGTTTTGCAGCATCGGTACGGTTTTCATCATTAAAAACCTTGCCAAGGCAAAGCGGCACCGCATCGATATCGGCAAAATGTTTGAACAGCACTGCCTTACCTTCCATCACAGGAAGACCGGCTTCAGGTCCGATATTTCCCAATCCGAGAACAGCAGTACCATCACTTACGACGGCAATAAGATTGCCGCGGGAAGTATAACGCCATACATTTTCCGGAGTATTTTTGATTTCAAGACACGGTTGGGCAACTCCCGGAGTATATGCCAAACTCAAATCATCGGCAGTCTCACACGGCTTACTGGAATTGATGGTGATTTTTCCGGGCTGTACACCGGCATGGTAATCCAATGCCATTTTTTTTGTTTCTTCAGCAGTCATTTTATTATCCTTAGTTAGATTGATGAGATTATTTTACCTGAGGACGGAGATTCCATTGGGTACTTTTCCAGTGCCGTCCATCGTATTCATAAATTCCGAATGCTCCGGTTGCAAGTTTGAGGGAACCATCTAAATTCACCCCTTCCGGAAGTATCGCTTTGGAAAATCTTGCGATACCATTACTGGTAACAGCAACAACCGTTCTACCATGATATTTTTCAAGCACCACAGCGGCAAAATCCTGCCATTGTTTTTCAAGTTCTCCTGCCCGCTCAGCCAGAAAATACCATGCTTTGGGCAAAACCGCTTCAGAATCCCACTTTTTAAGAGCCGCTTTACCGGCTGCACGCAGTTCATCAATCGTAGTATCCGGGGTAATTGCAGCAGAGTTTTCTACGATACCGATACGGAGAACGACTTCATCTTCCGGTTTTCCATCATCATTTCCGTAATCAAGCTCAGAAAGAAACTCTGCTTCTTCGAGTTTTACATCCGGAAAGGATGCCGCCACACCGACAGCACTCTGGCAGGTACGCTGCAAAGGAGCGTGAAAAATCACTTCCGGTACAAAACCGAGTTCAGCAATCATTTCTCCGGCGGCATAAGCCTGTTTCATTCCCGTTTCAGTCAACGGAATATCGGTAGCACTGCCTACGCGGCAGATAATATCGCCGGAATTGAATGTATTGCCATGACGGACAACTATCAAACGGGTAACTTCTGAACTCATTTCAACAACTCTCCGGCTTTCATAATCAATTTTTCAGCACGCTGCAAATCTTCAGGGGAATCCACACCGCTTGCGGCGGCATCATAACCGGCAGGGTAATTCACTTCCACCATCCTGACAGCGATACCGTTTTCAATAAAACGCAACTGTTCAAGCTGTTCAAACTTCTCATATTCCCCCAGCGGAGCTTGTGAAAAATATGCCAAAGCGGCAAATTTATACGCATAAAGACCAATGTGACGGCAAACCGGCGAATAATCTCCGGCGGCAGCAAACTTTTCTTCATTGCGGATCGCCGGAATTATGTTTTTTGAAAACCATTTTGCATTTCCGTCAGCGCCGACAATAGCTGTCGTCCCGGAAAAGGGAGAATCTTTTTTTGATTCACGCAGAGCCGCAAGCTCGTTCCAGTTCAATCGGGTGTAAGGTGTTGCAACTTGAGTTTCCGGATGCTTTTCAAATGCATCAAGCAGAGCATGAATAAACTGCGGCGGACACAATGGGTTATCTCCCTGCAAATTCAGCAGAACATCGGGGCGTTCTTTTCTGGCAGAAGCAACAGCCCAGACACGGTCGGAACCGGAACGGCAGCTGTCAGGAGTAATTTCCACCGGGATATTATGCTTTTCGCAGTAATCAATGATCAATGCACTGCCTTCACCGGGGGCAACCGGTTCTTCAGTAGCAACGACAGCTTCACAATCTTTGCGGCTGCGGCAAACTGCATCAGCGATATCCCAGACACGCTGGATGATCGCTTTTCCGCAAAGTTCTGCCAACGGCTTTCCCGGGAAACGCTTGGAACCGAAACGTGCGGGAATGACAATCAAACTTTTCATTTTCAGACCTTCAAATAAATAACGAGGAACGCGTTAACGTTCCTCTGATATGTGTTTATTACGCAAACATTTTTATTTACCGAAAGGGATTCCGGGCAATTCAATGTTCGTCTTGTGTTCAAAATTAAGATAATGAACAACTCCCAACGTTGCCGAACCAAGCAGCAGAAGAAGGGAAATAAGAGTCACGACCGTATACAGTGCAGACGGACGCGCACCGGATTCCGGCGGAAGCGGCACCTTGACATTTGCATTAGAAGCAGCCAAATCAGCCGGACTCGGCGGAGTCAACTGCTGAGTCGGCATCGGAGAAACCGGAGGTCTCGGCGGAGCTGCTTTGGGCGGAACTGCCGGGATTTTCGGTGTGGCAGGAGCAGAAGCCGTTGCCGGAGTTTCCGGAACAGAGGGAACCACCGGAGTTTTAGGAACAACGGGGGAAGAAGCCGGTGCTGAAGCTGCAACAGTCGGCTTTTTCAATGCCGGACGCTGAATGCGGACAGTCCGGTCATCATCAGCTGCAACAGATGCAGAGGTGGGAGCCGCAGCAGGCAGAACTGCGTTACGGCGGGTTTTAGTATCCTCCTCTATCGGTTCAGCAACTGCTTTTGCCGGAGCGGGTGCCGAAGCCGGAGCAGATGCAGGCACACCGGAAATAGAAGGAGCAGTTGCCATTGCCGGTTTGAGTTTTACTGTAACACGGGTACGGGTATCTTCACCCTCTGAAGCCGCAGGTGCCGGAGCGGGTGCAGCAGCAGCCGGAGCAGGTGCAACAGCAGCCGGAGCGGCAGGTTCGGCAGGGGGGATTAACGGAGCAGTTGCCATTGCCGGTTTGAGTTTGACCGTAACACGGGTACGGGTATCTTCGCCATCTGAAACCGCAGGAGCGGTCGGCGCAGGCGGAGGCGTATTGGGAATCAAAGGAACCGTGGAACGGGTACGGGTATCTTCTGCACTGGACAATGCAGTGCGTGAATCAGCCGGAGCAGTTGTAGCAACCCCATCAAGACTCGGCCCGGTCGCAGATGGAACAAGAGTCCGTAAACGGACTGTTTTTCTGGTTCTGGTATCTTCGTCCGCAGAAACATTATTTGCCGGAATTTTTTCCTGATCCGCCATTTTTAATTTCCTTTCTGTCTCTAAATTATGTTATTTTGATAATTATTTCAATTTTCAGCAGCAGAAGCTGACTCTATTGCCTGAATACGAGCCGGAACATCCCGGTAATCAGGCATTGACACCAAAATCTGCTTGTAAGTCTCAACTGCCTCAGCATTTCTTCCGCAGAGAGCCAAAGCATTGCCGAGGTAATAGAGAGCTTCTCGTTTGTATTTATCCATACGCTGCATATCGTTTACAGCATCCTGCAAATATCCGGCAGCTTCCTCCGGAGCATTTCGGAGCAATGCGCAACGCCCCATATAAACCAGACTGCCGCGGCGTTTCTGCGGATTTTCTGCAACAGCTTTGAATGTTTTTTCCGCGTCATCATACATTTCGCATTCAAACTGCAATTCACCGAGATCAAACTGGAGCTGCATATCGTTGGGAAAACGGTCGGAACGAAGCCGGACATGTTTCCAGCGGTAGTCGTAGATATTCTTTTCCAACTCTGCAATTTGAGCTTCCGGATTTTCATAGCTTTCAGGAGAATTTTTAAGCGCATTGACCATTTCACGCAAATTGGAAATGTACGCCTTTTCAATATGTTTATCCAAGACCGGGTCAAGCACACCGAGTTTATCAGCCACGATGCGGTATTCACGCAACGCATCTTCATATTTCCCGGCAACCATATAAGCATCTGCCATTTTGCGGCGCATATCAACGGAGTCATTACGGCGCAGTTCAACTGAAAAACGGTCGATAAGCAGCTGTGCCTGATTGGCATCGTGGATCGTTCCGTCAAGAAGCTGCTGGATAATAGCATCTTCAGCATCAGCGGCATTGGCTTTGTGTGATTTCTGATCGTTGAAGTTGCCCCGTTCAATACTGGCAAGCACCATTGCCGCCTGTAATCCGGATTTGTCAACATTCTTTTTATCCGGAGCCTTGGCAATCAAATCCTGATGGACTTTCAACGCATCAATACCCTGACCGTTGCGCTGCATTGCATCCGCAAGACGGCGCATCTGCGCAGCGTTGCCGGGGTGAAGTTTGCACAACACACTCAAAGCAGTTGCACTCGCCCACGGAGCATCAGCCTGAGCTGCGACATCTGCCAGTGTACTGAGAATCGCCGGATTATCAACACAAAACGCAAGACTTTTCTCACACATGCTCATCGCCTTCAAAGGATCCGCAGAAGCAACGATCCGCACAAGGATAATTTTAAAAACACCGCAGAACTTGCCCCAGAATTTAACGCCGCCGCTCTGAGTGCGCAATTTACCAAGCTCGTACTCGCGGAGTTTGTCATACAACATGGGAACATCCGGATTCTTGCAAATTACCGGAAACAAAGCATCTACTGCACCGGCAAAATCGCCTGATCCTGCCATACGGCCTGCCCGGTTCAAGGTATCGCGGACGTATATCGGCGCCTGACTTACTGTTTTACGATTCATAAAAAAATTCTCTTTCAAAAAGCTAAAATGTTACATACAATCATACATTCATGTAAACTACACTTCAAACAGCTTTTTTACAAGTGATTTTGTGCAAAAACAAACAAAAAATCCTGTTTTTTTTCATTTCTCGTCATTTATCCGGCAAATTCCGCAATTCCGGCAGTTCAAGCCCTGAGGCGGAACATAGAGAGTTCCTCTGCGAATTGCCGCCCGACGGTTAAAGTAATTTTTTACAGCAAGAATACATCCGACAATGATAAAAGCCCCGGGAGCGGCACCGGGAAGAAGAAAATCAACAGTCCATGCCGGAATGACTTTTATTTCAAAAACAGAACCGCTTGTAAGAAATTCCCGGATAATACCGAGCATTGTCAACGTCAATGTAAATCCCAATCCCATACCCAAACCATCCAGAACCGAGCGCAGCGGAGAGTTTTTGGATGCAAAAGCCTCTGCCCTTCCGAGGACGATACAATTAACCACAATCAGCGGAATGAATATTCCCAAAGCCTTGTAAAGAGCTTCCGGAGCATAAGCCTGAAGCAGAAGATCAACAACCGTAACAAACGAAGCTATAACAACGATATATACAGGAATACGGATTTTTTTCGGAGTTATTGCCGCAATCAGACTGATAACAAAATTGCTGCCGGCAAGTACACAGGTTGTAGCGATCCCCATTCCCAAGCCGTTTACAGCACTGCCGGTCAATGCAAGAGTCGGACAGGTTCCAAGCAAAAGAACAAGAACAGGGTTCTCCTTCCATATACCTTTGATAAAATCATAAAAAACAGAGTTTTTCATCTCACTTCACCTCCCGCCAAGCCTTGAATTTTCCGGCGATATCTGCAACGATTCCGGTAACAGCCCGGCTGGTCACAGTTGCCCCGGTCATGTAATCAAACTTTCCGCCATCCTTGCGAATGCTCCATGAGGCGTAATCAGCGGAATTTACTCCGGTAAACTGATCCAAATATCTGTTAGCCGGAACAGCCGGAGCTTTTTCAGCTAAATTAAAAATCGTCCGTTGAAATTTCCGCTCACATACATTGGCTCCGAGACCGGGAGTTTCTTTATGCTGCAATATCTGAACTCCGGTTATCCTGCTGCTGGTATCGAATCCGGCAAGTACAATGATTTCTCCGCCGTAACCGCTTCCGCTGCCCTGCCCCACAAATCCGCAAAGTTCATCATTTTTATAAACAGGAGTAAACAGACAGCCATCAAAACGGCAGTCATCGCCGGTGCGGTCAAACTCCGGCAATCCGAGACGGAGAAAAGCCCCCTGCCGCGTCCTCTGCGTTGCCGCATCTATCGGTCCGGCTGTAAGCTGTGACACAACAGCAAGTACCACTGCGGCAAGTAACGCTGTAACACCGAGGAAAACGCCTAAAACGACAAAATTGTCACGATCACGCAATTTCATTTTACACTCTCCTTGCGTTGGCGGACGTAGCCGAACGGACGGCGGCCGCACCAGCGGTCGATCAGAGGAACCATGGCATTCATGAAAAGAATCGCGAAACTGACTCCTTCCGGATAATTGCCCCATATCCGTATAACAGAGGTAACAATACCGCACCCCAAAGCAAAGACCACGCATCCGGAACCGGTTATCGGACTTGTCACCATATCAGTCGCCATAAAGACCGCTCCGAGAAACAAACCGCCGTTGAGGATATGAAACGATGCTCCGGGTGTCACTCCGGGAAAACAGGCATTTATAATTGCCGTAAAAACAGCCACAGTACCGATAAAGATCACCGGAACGCGCCAGTTGATAAGATTCAATAAAACAAGGATGGCATACCCGATAAGCAAAGCGAACACACTTGTTTCCCCCAGACATCCGGCACGATCTCCCCAGAAACAGCGTTTAAGCAGTTCATTATTTTCTATTGCATCGAAATTTTTCTGAGCTTTCTCACTCCGGTCAACTATTTTTTCCGCAGTTCCGGCAATACCGAGCGGAGTGGCAGAAGTAACAGCATCGGGAGTGCTGAAAAATTTATTGCGTTCCGGATAATCATTTTTCATCATTCCGCGGGAAGGAATCCAAAGCGTCATTGCTGCCGGCAATGCAATAAGCAATCCGACACGGGCAACGAGTGCCGGATTGAAAGGATTGTTGCCCAATCCGCCATAAACCTGTTTGCCAAGCCATATTGCAAGGATCGCTCCGATCGGGGGAACATAAAGCGGAATACTTACCGGAAGACAAAGTGCAAGCAGCACCCCTGTCAACACAGCTGACAGATCACCGACGTTTTTCCACACCGGCTTTCCGGCAAATGCACACCAGACAGCCTCCGCAGCCGCACAGCAGAAAGCAGTATAGACTATTATAAAAATTGCCCGGAAACCGAAAAAATATCCGGAAGCAATGATCGCCGGAATCAAAGCGATGAGAACCCCGCCCATGATTTTGCGTAAATTTGCTCCTGTGGACAAGTGCGGAGACGAACTCAGCACCAGATTTTTTCCGGTCGGCAATTTTATTTCAGAATTCTGACTCAAACTATCCATGAAATTCATTTCCTTCCATTGTCAAGTTGTTTTCTCAATTCGGCTTTTGCACGCCGGATATTCTGTACCAGCGGACGGTGGTCCGGGCAGACATAAGCGCAGGAACCGCACTCCATGCAATCCATTACATGATTCTGAAAAGCAAGGTCGAAACGGTCTGCTTCAATCGCAGTTGAAAGCAGACATGGCATCAAGTGCATCGGACACCCCTGCACGCAGCGACCGCAGCGTATACACCCGCTTGCCTCGTAGTTTACAGAAAGTTTGGCAGGTAACAGCAGGATGCCTGACGTGTTTTTTGCAACAGGTACCGCAAATGATTTTTGTGCAAATCCCATCATCGGACCGCCGAAAATAAGTTTTCCCGGTTCCTCCGTTACACCGCCGGCAAGTTTTACAGCTTCGATAGCCGGAGTACCGATTTTCAAAAACCAGTTTCCGGGTGAAACAACTACATCTCCCGTAACTGTAACTATTCTCTCGACAAGCGGTATTCCTCTGACGACAGCATCATAAAGAGCGGCAGCGGTCCCGACATTCTGCACAACGCAACCGGAATCCATAGGCAAACATCCGGAACGGACTGCACGTTTTGTGATAGCACTGATAAGCTGTTTTTCCGACCCTTGCGGATAACGCACCTGCAATGGAACAACGTCAACACCGTAACGGTCTTCAAACCTTTCCAGATTTTCAATGGCATCACCTTTATTGATCTCCACTCCGATACGGGGCATACGAACACCGATAATCCTTGCAAAAATCGCCGCACCGCAAGCGACTTTTTCCGGCATTTCCACCATAAGACGGTGATCGGCAGTCAAATACGGTTCACATTCAGCCCCATTGAGAATAAGAGTATCGATTTTCTTATCTTCCGGCAGAGCAAGTTTTACATGAGTGGGAAATGAAGCGCCCCCCATTCCGACCAGACCGGCATCAATGACCCGTTGGCGCAGAATCGCAGGATCAGCATTTTCCCAATTCAGTATCGGCTCATAAGGAGGCTCTCCGGCATCTTCGCCATCAGCGATGATTTCAACAGCTCCGGCAGGGATCCCCATCGGTCCCGGAACCTCTGTAATTCCGCCGACAATACCGCTTGTAGGAGCATGCAAATTGGCGGAAACAAAACCGTCAGCTTTGGCGATAAGCTGATACTTCTGAACCTCATCTCCTTTTTTTACCACGGGTACAGGAGGTTTTCCGGCATTTTCAGAAAGCAGGACAAAATATCTTTCCAACAGCGGCGCCGTCCGGACCGCTGATTTGCAGGTTAAATCCTTTCCATCACCGACCGGATGGATACCGCCGGAAAAGGTCATTACATCACGGGAACTTTTATTCATTGATTGACCTCTTTCACTTTTGCATAGGCTGCTTCAAGGCGTTCTTCGACAGAAAGCAAACAGCCAACCGGACAGTTGATTTTTTCAACATCTTCTTTATCAAGTTTTCCGGCAGTGTAATCAACCGCGGCAAGAAAGCCGGATACATTGAAATTGCTGCCAAAAACCTTCTCACACTTGCGGCAGCCGATACAACCGGCTTTGCAGAACAGGCGTTTGCTGGCACCTTTTTCCGGAGAATTGCAAAATACATGATAATCAGCATCAGCCGGAACCATTTTTATGACTCCGCGCGGACAAACTTCAGCGCATTTGCCGCATCCTACGCAAAGTTCACGGTGAACTACCGCGACCTGCCCAATGATTTCGATTGCACCGAAGGGACATTTTCTCGCACAAGTTCCCAAACCGAGACAACCATAACGGCAGGCATCCGGACCACCGGCAACGAGATTTGCCGCAACGCAATCCTGCACACCGTTATAATTCATTTTTTTCACTTCGCCGATATAACTGCGGCAGCAGACAACGGCCTGTTTACGTTCAACTTCTCCGGCATCAATTCCCAATGCCTTGGATATTGCCGCGATCTGTTCAAGACTGGATACCGGACAATTTGCAGGGGATACCTCGCCCTGAGCCAGAGCCTTTGCAAAGTCGGCACACCCTGCCCTGCCGCATCCGCCGCAATTTGCACCGGGGAGCAGTTCCAAAGCAAGATCGACACGCGGATCTGATTCCACCCGGAATATTTTTACAAATAAAGCAATTATCACACCGAGAATGATTCCCAGCCCCCCCATAAGGGCGATCGCACCATAAATAATCGAATTATCCATAAGAGTTCTCCAGTTCAGCATAACCCGGCAAATCCGGCAAAAGCCATTGCCAGAATCCCGGCTGTAATCAACGCAATAGGAGTACCTTCAAACGCTTTTGGAGGTTCTGCCAATTCAAGTTTTTCCCGGATACTGGAAAAGAGTACCAGAGCCAAAGCGAATCCGACTCCGGAAAATGCTCCGAAAAGAGTTGCATCAAGAACACTGCGAGCGTTTTCAGCATTGATCGTCGCTGCACCAAGTACCGCACAGTTGGTGGTAATCAAAGGCAAGTAAATTCCAAGTGCCCGGTAAAGGACCGGACTCACCTTCTGAAGCATGACCTCCAAAAGCTGAACAAGAGCAGCAATCACCAGAATAAAAGTCAACACCCGCAAAAAGCTGAGATCGATCACTTTGCCGTTAATGGTAAAGCTCAACAGATAGTTGGATATGGCGGAAGTAATGCACGATGCCAACGCCATAACCACCGTAACAGCACCTCCCATACCGAGAGCGGTATCAAGCCGCTTGGAAACTCCAAGAAAGGGACAAATCCCCAAAAAACGGGTCAATACAAAGTTGTTTACCAGAATCGCCCCGACGGTCAATTCAAGATACTTCATCTGAGCAAGTCCTCCTTTTCATCCTGAGGATATTCTTTCCGGGAGTAAAGAGTCTTAACACTTACACCGTTGAGCATCCCCAATTTTCCGGAAAGAGAATTTATAATATCATTAGGCGCATCAAGGATAACGCTGATAACACTCAATCCCCGTTCACGGTGCGGAACTCCCATGCGGCCGATAATATACTCTCCGCATTCATGCAGCAGTTTATTTATCTGCGCCGCCTGATTTTTATCTTCTACAATTATTCCTATTAAAGCGATTCTGTTCATTGAATCACTCCCTTTTTTATGCTGTTGAGGTTAATATAGTGCAAAAAACAATATTTGCAAGCAATATAAAGAAGTAAATAAACACTTTTATTCCTCTTTAACATAAAATTGCAGTTCGGATACCAAAATAAAAACGGCTTCAGGCGTTCCCCCAAAGCCGTTTTTTGAATTTTATACAGTTCAATCTTCCCAGACAGTATTGCCGAGAACACCTTCACTGAAAAATACAGGTTTGGCACCGTATTCACTCATCACCCTTGCGGAACACTCAATGCGTTCCATGTGATCTGGCAGATAGTTCGGATAATACGGGAAACTGTACTGCTCATGACTCGCTACACAAAACGCTTCAAAATCATGTTTTTCCGCATCACTGATAACCTTCTGCAAATGAGCAGGTGTTTCGTTCAGCGGCAGCAGATTGTTCGTTGCATTGCATGAAAAGAAGAAAATATTGAGCAGCGGATCATAGTAACTGCGGTGATTGGTGATATAGTTCCGTTCCTCACCGAAACCATAGTGCATATTCAATCCGAGAGTTTCGAGTCCCATATCTGCTCCGGAACATGAACGCGCCTGCACAGTGGCCATATTACCGCCCTTCTGACGGTCGGCAAGACTCGGACCGCCCATCACTCTCAAACGGAAAGTGGTACTGTAACAGGCACACCCGCGGCGGATACACTCCTGAGCAGCAGAGGGGTGAATATTTGCCCAATGAATGACATTCGGGGTAATATAACTTGCTTCACCGGCGAAACGGTAAATCTCGTTCTGCACCATGTCCCAGTCTTTTCCGATCTCTTCTGCCGATGCTTCAGCGTAGGGACGGTCAGGAAATTCACTGTACGCGTGAAACGAAAACTTCAGCCAATCACTGTTGTCAATAAATTCACTTTTCCAGATATCAGGCATATCTTTCAAAAGGAACTCCTGATGGGCATTATGGTAAAAGCAGTTGAGTGTAAACTTCGTGCCATATTTACGATTGACCTCTTTCAACCCTTTAAGGTAGAAGTGGTCAAAAGCGCTTTTGGGGCGCTCCTTTGCCAAATCAGTAAAGGTAAAAATATGGTCATCAATATAGTAATTGTAACGTTTGAAGGATTTTTTATCCCAGACAACAGTCAACGCCTGTTTATAATTGCCATAGGGAGTAACAGTGGCAGCTTCAATAACATTGACTTTTTCAGTCAGCGGGATTTCCGCAAAGAAACGCCGTCCATCCATCTCAGCCGGCACCCCGTTGACAGTAACGGGGCAGCCGTGATCGGAGATACCTTCAACTTTGATAAGCAGAGAGTCTGCAGTCTCAATACCATGACGGTGATTGAGAATTGCTCCCTGTCGGTAATTGGTAATTTCGATCATAACTTATTCACCCCAGGCCATATTGCCAAGCAAACCTTCGCTGAAATAAACCGGTTTGCAATCATGTTCATAATAGAACTTGGCAACTGCTTCGATACGATCGAGGTGATCGGGCAGATAGTTCGGATAGTACGGGAAGGTATACTGTTCGTGACTGCCGGCGCCGAAAGTTTCGCATTTGTTTTCTGTTGCAGTTTCAAAAATCTTCTCCATTCTGCCCTGGATCTCGTTGAGCGGAACAAGGTTGCAGCAACAGCCACTGCCGCCGGAGAAAATAATTTTGAGCAACGGATCGTAATAAGTACGGTGTTTGGCGATATAGGAGCGTTCTTCATTAAAGCCGTAGTGCAAATCCAGCCCGAGAGTTTCAGTGCTGCAATCAACACCGGAGCAGGAGCGTTCCTGGATCTTCGTCATATTTCCGCCTTTCTGACGGTCGGCAAGACTCGGTCCGCCCATGACTCTCAAGCGCATACTGCCGGTGCAGTAACATTTTCCGCCGCGGCGGATAAATTCCTGAGCTGCGGACGGGTGGATGTTCGCCCAGTGGATGACACAGGGAGCAATGTAACATTCTTCACCGGCAAAGCGGTAAATCTCATTCTGAACAAGATCCCAGTCGTGACCGATCTCCTCGGCGGAGGCTTCCGCATAAGGACGGTCGGGAAATTCGCTGTAACTGTGGAAAGAAAATTTCAGCCAGTCACTGTTGTCAATAAATTCACTTTTCCAAATATCAGGCATATCTTTCAAAAGAAATTCTTCGTGTGCATTGTGATAGAAGCAGTTCAGCGTATATCTCATGCCGAATTTGTCATGAATATCTTTCAATCCCTTCAAATAGAAGTGATCAAAAGCACTCTTGGGGCGCTGTTTTGCCAAATCGGTAAAGACAAAAATATGGTCATCGATATAGCAGTTATAGCGTTTGAAGGACTTTTTATCCCACACCAGAGTCAACTCCTGTGTATAATTACCATAAGGAGTAATGGTTGAAGCAGTGACCGTATTGATCTTTTCGGCAAGTTCGATTTCAGCTGAAAAACGGCGGCCATCCATTTCTGCCGGAACTCCGTTGACCGTGACCGGACAACCGTGGTCGGACATACCTTCAATTTTGATACGCAGCGATTTGTCAGTTTCCACACCGTGCCGGTGATTCAAAATCGCGCCCTGACGATAATTGGTGATTTCAATCATTTTTGTTACCCTTTTTGTTAGTTATCCCAAGTGGTATTACCTAATATGCCATTGTTGAAAAACACAGGTTTGCACCCGGCTTCGGTATAAAGTTTCGCAACAAGCTCCAAACGATCCATGTGGTCAGGCAGATAATTCGGATAGTACGGAAAAGTGTACTGTTCGTGGCTGACGATACCGAAATTTTCAAAACCATATTGCAAAGACTGCTGCTGAATCTCCTTTACCCGATCAGGAATTTTATCAATCGGAGTAAGATTACAACACAAATCATTTGCATAAATATAAAGTTTCAACAAAGGATTGTAATGATTACGGTGATGAACATGATAAGATTGCTCATCAACAAATCCATAATGCAGCTGCATTCCGAGCGAAGACATTTTCTGAGCAGCGCCAGCCATGGAACGCTCCTGTACCTGATTCATGTTGCCGCCTTTCTGACGGTCGGCAAGGCTCGGTCCACCCATGACTTTCAAACGCAGAGAACCTGTATAGCAGCGGGTTCCGCGCGCAAGCATTTCAGAAGCGGCCGCCGGATGCAGATTCACCCAGTGAATAACACAAGGCGGAATATATGCCGCCTCACCGGCAAAACGGTAAATCTCATTCTGCACCATATCCCAATCTTTTCCGATCTCCTCCGCCGATGCTTCTGCATAGGGACGGTCGGGAAATTCACTGTACGCGTGAAAAGAAAATTTCAGCCAGTCACTGTTGTCGGTAAATTCACTTTTCCAGATATCCGGCATGTCTTTCAGGAGAAATTCTTCATGTGCATTGTGGTAAAAACAATTCAGAGAAAATACCGTACCGTATTTTTCATGGATATTTTTCAAACCCTTCAAATAAAAGTGATCAAAGGCACTCTTCGGACGCTGTTTTGCCAGATCGGTAAAAGTAAAAATATGGTCATCAATATAGAAATTGTAACGCTTGAAGGATTTTTTATCCCACACAAGAGTCATTTCTTTGGTATAATTACCATAAGGTGTGATCGTTGCGGCGGTAATGTTATTGATTTTTTCTGTCAAATCAATTTCTGCGAAGAAACGCCGTCCATCCATTTCTGCCTGAACTCCATTGACCGTTACCGGACAGCCGTGGTCGGAAATACCCTCAATGCAAACACGAAGCGACTCATCGCTTTCCACGCCGTGATTGTGGTTGAGGATTGCCCCCTGACGAAAATTAGTGATTTCAATCATTTCATTACCCTTTTCACCTATCCCAAACCGTATTTCCCAACACACCGTCATTGAAAAACACCGGTTTGCAGCCGGCTTCGGTATAAAGACGAGCCGCAAGGTCCATACGTTCCAGATGATCCGGCAGATAGTTCGGATAATATGGGAAGGTATACTGTTCGTGACTTACTATTCCGAATGTTTCAGCATTGAATTTTTCAGCAGAACTCAAAATTCCGGAAATTCTGCCGGGAATTTCCTCAATAGGAAGCAAGTTGCAGCAAACACCATTGATGTAAAAGTAAAGTTTGAGTAACGGGTCGTAATAACTGCGGTGATGATTGCAATAACTGGTCTCCTCGCCGAATCCGTAATGCAAATTCAAACCAAGCACTTCAGGACCGCGATCAACACCGGATACGGAGCGAGCCTGGATCTTATTCATATTTCCGCCTTTCTGACGGTCTGCAAGACTCGGTCCGCCCATCACGCGCAGACGCAAAGGACCGGCATAGCAGCGTGTACCGCGCCGAATCATTTCCTGTGCCGCCGCCGGATGGATATTCACCCAGTGTGTGACACACGGGGGGATATATGTTTCTTCACCGGCGAAACGGATGATCTCATTCTGCACGATATCCCAATCCCTGCCGATATCTTCCGCCGATGCTTCTGCATAAGGACGATCCGGAAATTCACTGTATGCGTGAAACGACAATTTCAACCAGTCGCTGTTGTCGATAAATTCACTTTTCCAGATATCCGGCATATCTTTCAAAAGAAATTCATGGTGCGCATTGTGGTAGAAACAATTCAGAGAAAATACCGTACCGTACTTTTCATGGATATTTTTCAATCCCTTCAAATAGAAGTGATCAAAAGCTCTTGCCGGACGCTCTTTTGCCAGATCGGTAAAAGTAAAAATATGGTCATCAATATAGAAATTGTAGCGTTTGAAAGATTTTTTATCCCAGACAACAGTCAATTCCTGCTTATAATTTCCATAAGAAGTGATCGTTTCAGCGGTAATAGTATTGATTTTTTCCGTCAAATCGATTTCTGCAAAGAAACGGCGCCCGTCCATTTCTGCCGGAACTCCATTGACCGTTACCGGACAGCCGTGGCCGGAAATACCTTCAACTTTAATCCGGAGAGCATTTTCACTTTCCACACCGTGATTGTGGTTAAGGATAGCTCCCTGACGATAATTGGTGATCTCAATCATTTTATTTTTCCTTCCAAAAAAAATGAATCTGATCTAATATAATTAATACTTCAGCAAATTACAATACCGCAAACAAATTTTATTCGCTTTTTCAGTGTATACAGTTGTGTAAAGACCCGCTCCGAATTTTCCGAAACGGGTCTGCAACAAGCAACCTCACCGGTTACGCAGTTCAGTCCGGCGGATTTTTCCGCTGGAGGTTTTGGGCAAACTGTCCACGAACTCAATAAGCCGGGGATATTTATAAGGAGCAGTGTGTGCTTTTACATAATCCTGAATTTCTTTTTTCAGTTCATCAGAAGGAACAGTATCTTTGGTCAGCATAATCCACGCTTTGATGACCTGACCGCGCACCGGATCCGGCGCGCCGGTAACGGCACACTCCAAAACATACGGCAGCTCCATAATCACACTTTCGACCTCAAAAGGACCGATCCGGTAGCCGGAAGTTTTGATAACGTCGTCACTTCTGCCGACATACCAGAAACAGCCGCTCTCGTCGCACCACGCCACATCTCCGGTATGGTAGTATCCATCATGCCACGCTTCAGCAGTACGTTCCGGGTCATTGTTGTATCCGCAGAAAAGTCCGGGAATCTCACCTTTTTCGGCTTTGATACAGATTTCACCGGTCTCACCTGCGGCAACCGGATTACCATCGGCATCCAGCAGAACGACCGGATACTGAGGACTGGGACGCCCCATTGAACCGGGCTGAGGAACAGTTCCGACAAGGTTCCCCAGAGACATCGTTGTTTCGGTCTGTCCGAATGCTTCCATGATCTTCAATCCGGTAACGGAGTAGAACTGATGGAACACTTCCGGATTAAGCGCTTCTCCGGCGGTAGCCGCATATTTCAGCGTTGAAAAATCGTATTTACTCAAATCTTCTTTGATGAAGAAACGGTACATCGTCGGCGGCGCACAAAATGTGGAAATATTATGCTGTTTGAACATAGGCAGAATCTCATCAGCATGGAAACGGTCAAAGTCAAAAACAAAAACCTGTGCTTCGCAGAGCCACTGACCGTAATGTTTACCCCAGGAAGATTTTCCCCATCCGGTATCACTGATGGTAAAATGCAATTCCCCCGGCTGAACATTGAGCCACCATCTGGCGGTCAGAATATGACCGAGAGGATAAGCATGGTCATGCAGAACCATTTTCGGATAACCGGAAGTTCCGCTTGAGAAAAACATAAGCATCGGATCACTGACTTTCAAATCAGCCGGACGCGGAAACACTTTGCTGAAACGTTCCAATTCGACATCAAAATTATGCCAACCGGAAACTTCTCCGTTTACAGAGAGTTTGAACTCTACTGTCGGAGCATTTTTGCACGCCTCGTTCACGGCATCGACCACCGCTTTTTCAGAAGTGGTAACGACCATGCGGACATCAGCACTCTGCAAGCGGTATTCAACATCTTTGGCAAGCAGCTGATTAGGCGCAGGGATCGCCACCGCTCCGATGCGGTGCAGTGCATTGACAACATACCAATATTGATAATGCCGTTTGAGGATCAGCAGGACACGATCGCCTTTTTTGATACCAAGCGAGGTGAAATAGTTCGCCGCCTGCTGAGACAATTCTGAAATCTCACGATAGGTAAAATCACGGACCACACTGCGGTCAGCAGAAACATACCGCATCGCTCTGCCTGCCGGATGCTTGACAGCCAACTCATCCAGAACATCGTAAGCGAAGTTGAAGTTTTCCGGGATATTGAATTTGACCGCTTTGAGCAGACCATCCTCATCAATGGTTTCTTCCATAAAACGGTGGTAAATAAGGTCACCCTGATCGGAGGGTGTTTCCACAATTTCCCGATGAACTTTTTCCGGCAGTTTTGAATCAGTTGATTTCATCACAACAGCAAGAAAAGTACACTCTTCTCCGCCGACCGCGACCATTCCATGCGGATGACGGCTGTCATAGTAAACACTGTCCCCGGCTTCAAGTATCTCGACTTTATCCTCAAGCTGAACTTTGAGTTTTCCGCTCAACACATAATCGAACTCCTGCCCGGCATGAGTCGAAAGATGTACAGGAGCATTTTCTCCCATATACGGCGCACGGACGACAAAAGGCTCAGCCATGCGGTTTTTCATCTGTGCCGCCTGATGAAAATATTCAAAATCAGGACTGCGTTCGACGCGCTGACCGGAAATTTTCCGTGTCAAAGTATAAAAACTCAACCGCGGAGATTCTCCGGTTATCAAAGCATTGAGATCCATCCCGAAACGCTCGGCAGTTTTCAACAGAAAAGAAAAGGATGTGTCCGCCTCACCATTTTCATGCTGAAGATATTCCTGTTCAGAAATGTTGTGCAGAATCGCCATCTCACGAATACTGATACCGAGCGCTTTACGCGCTTCACTGATTCGCTTTCCGGTAAGTTTAAGCTGTTCTGCCACATCATTCCCGCCAAATACATTGGACGGCACATTTTCCTGTTTTTCTGCCATTTTATCATTCCTTTAGCTTAAATAATCAGCACCTCACTGATTATCTTCCATCCGTTTATAATTCTGATATTTTCTCTCTGCCGCCTCAGCACCTTTTGCAAAAAAGTCCGCCGCATTATCCGGGAATGTCCGTTTCAATGCTGCATAACGGGTCTCACCTGCCAGAAATTCAGTATAAGATGTTGAAGGAGCTTTGGAGTCAAGTGTGAACGGCTTCTCTTTTGCCGGATTGTAACGGTAAAGAGTCCAGTAACCGGCTTCGACCGCCCGTTTCATTTCATCCTGAGCGCACCCCATGCCGCACTTCAAACCATGTGAAAGACAGGGGGTATAAGCGATTATCACCGAAGGGCCGTCAAATTCTTCGGCTTCACGGATAGCTTTGATGAGCTGATTCGGATCCGCTCCCATTGCGACCTGAGCAACATAAACATTGCCGTAAGTCATGAATATCGCACCCAAATCTTTTTTCGGGCTGGCTTTACCGCTGCTGGCAAACTGCGCAACCGCTCCGATCGGAGTGGCTTTGGATGATTGTCCGCCGGTATTGCTGTACACTTCGGTATCAACAACAAGGACATTGATATTTTCACCGCTGGCGACGACATGATCCAAACCGCCGAAACCGATATCGTATGCCCAACCGTCTCCGCCGAACATCCAGAAGGTCTTTTTTGCAAGCATATCTTTGCTTTTCAAAATCTTCTGAGCCAGCGGCAATGAGCATTCCGGCAAAATCTCACAAATAACATCGGCGCTCTTTCTTGAAGCGTCAATATCATCAAAATTCCGGATCATATCCTCTGCGGCGCTGCGCAGTCCTGCTGAAATATCCTGTTCAATCAGTTCAGAAAGCATCATTTTAACTCTGGCACGCTGCTGTTTTACAGAAAGCGCCATGCCGAGAGAAAACTCCGCATTATTTTCAAAAAGTGAGTTGCTCCACGCCGGTCCGCGCCCTGCCCGGTTGGTGGTATAAGGAATACCGGGCATCGGCGATCCCCATGCCTGGGAACAGCCGGTGGCATTAGCCCAGTAAACATGATCACCGAAAAGCTGGGTCAACAATTTGGCGTAAGGAGTTTCGCCGCAACCGGCACACGCCGCTGAAAATTCCAACAGCGGCTGGCGGAACTGACTGCCCTTGATGGTCCAGATATCAAAGACATCACCTTTGTCACTGAGATTCCGGGCGTAATTCCATTTTTCCATCTGATTGCCGACTTCGCGGTACGGTTTCATTGTCAATGCCTTATCTTTGGCAAGACAGGCGTTGACGCAAGCGCCGCAACCGGTACAGTCAGCAAAACTGGTCTGCAAAGAGAAGTACAACCCGGTTTTACCACGGACTTCAAGAGTATCAAATCCGGCAGGCTTTGCACTGTTTTCAGCATCATTAAGCAGATATGGACGGATAACAGCATGAGGACAAACCAGTGAACAACGGTTGCACTGAATACATTTGGATGCATCCCACACCGGAACTTTCACTGCAATACCGCGTTTTTCATACGCAGTCAATCCCATGTCAATAACACCGTCTTCATAACCGGCGAATGCACTTACCGGAAGATCGTCACCTTTCTGCCGGTTGATAGGATCAGCAATATTTTTCACCACATCCGGACGGTTTTCGCAACAATTACCCACTTCATCTTCCGCATGAAGCCATGCTTCAGGAATCTCGACCGCCTTGAAAGCAGTTGCTCCGGCATCGATCGCTGCCCAGTTTCTGGCAACGACTTCATCACCTTTGGCAAAGTAGGTACGTTTGGCAAGATCTTTCATGTAAGCATCTGCTTCTTCACCGGGAATGATATTGACCAAATGGAAGAACGCCGACTGCAAAACCAAATTATAGTGATTACCAAGACCAAGTTCAGAAGCAATGGATACAGCATCAATGGTAAAGAGACGGACTTTTTTCTCCGCAAGCTGCCGTTTTGCCGATGCGGGAATGAGTTTTTCCAATCCTGCGGCATCAAGAGAGGTATTCAACAGCAGAGTACCGCCATATTTAAGCTCTCCGGCAACATCGTATTGACGGATATAGGTCTCATTGTGACAACCGATAAAGTCTGCCTTTTTCACATAGTAGGAAGAACGGATGGGAGCATCACCGAAACGTAAATGCGATTTCGTAACACCGAAAGATTTCTTTGCATCATATTCAAAGTACGCCTGCGCAAATTTTGAAGTATGCGCATTGATGATCTCAACAGTGCTTTTGTTGGCACCGACGGTACCGTCAGACCCCAATCCCCAGAATTTACAGCAAACCTGGTGTTCATCGTCGGGATAAAGCGCGCCTTCTACCGGCAGAGAAAGGTGAGTGACATCATCTTCGATACCGATGGTAAAGCTGTCAAAAGGAGCTTCATTGTCAAGATGTTTGTAAACCGCCGCGATCTGTGCCGGATCAACATCTTTACTGGATAATCCGTAACGACCGCCGACAACAAGTATATCCCGTTTTGCACGGGCAAGAACAGTACAGACATCCTGATAAAGCGGCTCTCCGGCACAGCCCATTTCTTTGCAGCGGTCAAGCACCGCTATGCGGCGGACTGACTGCGGCAGGGCAGCAAGGAAAAATTTCGCAGAAAACGGTCTGTAAAGACGAACTTGGATAAATCCGCATTTTTCACCGTTGGCATTGAGGTAATCGACACTCTCTTTGACCGCTCCTGAAACCGATCCCATGGCAATGATGACCTTTTCGGCATCAGGGGCGCCATAATAATCGAAAAGTTTATATTTGCGCCCTGTGAGTTCGCCGATTTTATCCATATAATCCTGAACTATTTGCGGCAAATCTGAATAAAAACGGTTGTTTGCTTCACGCACCTGGAAGAAAATATCACCGTTCTGAACCGTTGCCCGCAAACGCGGATGCTCAGGATTAAGAGCCTGAGCGCGGAAAGCATCTACGGCATCATAATCGACCAATCCGGCAAAATCTTCGTAATCAATAGCCTCAACTTTACTCATCTCATGAGACGTCCGGAATCCGTCAAAGAAGTGCAGAAACGGAATTCTGCCTTTGATCGCCGCAAGATGGGCAACCGGAGCCAAGTCCATGATTTCCTGAGAACTGGCAGTGCTTAACAAGGCAAATCCGGTCTGACGGCAGTTCATTACGTCAGAGTGGTCTCCGAAAATCGACAACGCATGAGTTCCAACGGTACGGGAGGCGACATGGAGTACTCCCGGCAATCGCTCACCGGCGATACGATGCATGACCGGAATCATCAGCAGTAATCCCTGAGATGAGGTATAACTGCTTGATAAAGCGCCGGTTTCCAGCGAACCATGGATCGCACCGGCGGCACCGGCTTCCGACTCCATTTCTACAAGAGACACGGTTTGACCGAAAACATTCTTTCTGCCCTTGGCTGACCAGGCATCGGTTTTGCCCGCCATCGGACTGGAAGGAGTTATCGGATAGATCGCGGCAACTTCTGTAAACGCATACGCCGCATAAGCACATGCTTCATTACCATCCATGGTAACGAATTTTTTATCTTTGCTCATAAAATCAAATTCCTCCAAAGGTAAATTTCAATCCGCAACGATACCTTCGACTTTTGCGATATTCAAACGCTTTGCGGCATCTTCACGCATCTTGTACTTCAGGATCTTGCCCGCGGCATTCTGGGGAAACGCCTCAACAAAGTCGACATAACGCGGAACTTTGTGTTTAGCCATATTCTGACGGACATAATCCTGCAATTCAGCGGCAGTCATCGTCTCGCCGGGCTTGAGAATAACCGCAGCAAGGATCTCTTCACCAAGCTGTTTATCCGGAATACCGATGACCTGAACATCTTCAACCTTGCTGTGGGTATAAATGAATTCTTCGATCTCTTTGGGATAAATATTTTCACCGCCGCGGATGATCATATCTTTGAGACGTCCGGTGATTTTGTAGTTGCCATCGGGAGTCCGCAATGCAAGGTCTCCGGTATGGAGCCAGCCGTCAGCATCTATTGCCGCAGCTGTCTCTTTGGGCATCTTATAGTACCCCTTCATAACATGATAGCCGCGGGTGACAAACTCACCGATTTCATTATCCGGCAAATCTTTTCCGGTTTCGGGGTCAACGATGCGGTTTTCGATTTCCGGCAAATCACGACCGACTGTCGCCACACGATCTTCGATCGGATCACTGGTGGTGGACATTGTACAGCCGGGGGAAGCTTCTGTCTGACCATACACAATGGTGATCTCTGTCATGTGCATCTTATCAATAACATCCTGCATCACAGAGATCGGACAGGGAGAACCTGCCATAATTCCGGTACGCATATACGAGAAGTCCGTTTTTGGGAAATCCGGATGCCCCAGCAACGCGATAAACATCGTCGGAACACCGTGGAAACAGGTGATTTTTTCCTGATTGATACAAGCAAGCGCCGGTTTGGCGGAAAAATAGGGCAGCGGCAGAAGCGTTGCACCGTGCGTCATACTTGCAGTCATCGCCAGCACCATTCCGAAGCAATGGAACATCGGAACCTCGATCATCATGCGGTCGGCAGTGGATAAATCCATGCGGTCGCCGATACATTTACCGTTGTTCACAACACCGAAGTGGGTGAGCATGACTCCCTTGGGGAAACCGGTAGTTCCGGAGGTATACTGCATATTACAAACATCGTGAATATCCACCGCATCAGCACGCCGGTGAAGTTCTTCAACGGGAACACTTTTGGCTCTGAGCAGAGCATCTTCCCAGGTTATTGCCCCTTTCTGGCGGTAACCGACGGTAATAACGTTGCGCAGAAACGGCAGACGCTTGGCACGCAACGGAGCGCCGGGGGCAGTTGTTTCCAATTCAGGACAGAGCTGGGCGATGATTCCGGCATAATCTGAATCACGCCATGATTTTTCCAAAATCAAAGTATGGGTATCAGACTGCTTGAGCAAATATTCAGCTTCAGCAATTTTATATGCGGTGTTGACTGTTACCAGAACAGCACCGATTTTGGTCGTTGCCCAGAAGGCGATATACCACTGCGGCAAATTTGTCATCCACACAGCGACGTGACTGCCCGGTTTGACACCGAGGGCAATCAGCGAGCGGGCAAACTGATCGACATCATCGCGGAATTCAGAATAAGTACGGGTATAATCCAGTGTAGTGTATTTGAATGCAAGATGATCCGGAAACTCCTTTACCATCGTATCAAGAACCTGAGAAAAGGTTTTCTCAATAAGAGTCTCTTTTTTCCATACATACTTGCCGGTGTGAGCGTTGTTATCGTACAGCGGAGTACGGGAACGGGCAAGCTCATAACGGCTCATGTAGCTGATAAAATGGGGAAAAATGATATCAATATCACTGACTTCATCCCACGCAGGATCCCATTCAATGGAAATAAATCCGTCATAATTGACTGATTTCAATGCGTTCATAATGGATTGAATCGGCAAAGATCCTTCACCGACAAGAGTCGGTTTGTCTGCACTTTCAGAGTCCTTCATATGGACGTGACGGACATAGGCTCCGAGATTGCGGATAGTCTCCTCCGGAGCTTCCCCGTGAATACGGAACGGATAATGCAAATCCCACAACGCGGCAAGATTGTCGCTTACGAACAATTCAAAAAGCGCACGGAGCTTTGCTGTATCAGCAAAAACACCGACAGTTTCTATAAGCAGTGCGACACCGGATTTTTCAGAAAGAGGCAAAGCCGCTTTGAGAAAATCCTGCATCGCCGTGACAGCTTCATCCCCGGCAACTGCGGTTTTAACACGCACACAGGGAGCATGAAGACGTTTGGCAGCATCAAGGACCAATACAAGTTCATCCAATGCAGAGTCTTTGGCAGTAACCGCATCTGAAACAAGGTCGATGCAGGATATTGCCAGACGTTTTTCCATCAGACGCCGATAAAGCGCAGTGATTTTTCCCGGTTCAGCGACATTGAATACGGCGTTGACATCGTGTATCTCGATTCCGTTAAAACGGTATTCTGCGGCGATATCAATGAACTGGTCAAAGCTGTAATCGTTCCATCTGTTTGTAGAAAAGGAGAGTTTCATAATCAATTATTCTCCTCATAACAAATTTTGTTGAGTGCATCTACATAAGCCCGGATTCCGGCTCCGATAACATCGGTGGAAATACCTTTGCCGGAATAAAGCTTACCATTTGAACGCAGGCGGACAATGCCGGAACCGACAGCCTCCCTGCCCTCGGTGACAGCTGTGATCTGGAAATCATCCAGCTCGAAGTGGCGTCCGACGATATTTTCAATGGAAAGAAATGCTGCATCAATAGGACCGTCGCCCATGCTGAATCCCTGCACTTCCTCATCATTTTTCATAAGCACGACATGAGCCATTGACGTGATGATATTGCCGCTGTTGATAACAAAACTTTTCAAAGTGTATGTCGGGGGGACCTGCATCGCGACCGTAGCAACGATCGCATCAAGATCTTTGGGACCAAGCTCTTTTTTCTGAGCAATACGCTGAAATTCATTGAACACATTGCCCAAATCTTCCGCGGAAAGCTCATAACCGAGCTTTTTTACAGCATCCCCAATGGCAACCATATCATCTGCGATGGAAAGTTTCCAGTCACCGCTGTTTGAAGCAATATCCTTGCGGCGTTCAGGAGCAGCTGCAGAACTCTGTCCGCTGATAATCTTTTCAACCGCTGAAATGATCGAACTGCAGGCGGTACGGTTGAGCGAAGCAGTGATTCCAAGGGCATCGCCTTTGGTCAGCATGATATCAGCAAGCGCCTTGAGTTCAAGCCGACCGGGGATTCCGATAGCAGTTTTTATCTGCTGAACTCCGGCGCCGATACAGAGAATGGCACAGGCGGGAGCCATGTGCAGTTCATCAGAACACTCAACTGAAAGAATCAGAGAATCCAATTCCGGCAGATCTTTTTTCAGACCGGAAATAAATTCAAGCAGCTCCCCGGGAAGCATCACACCGGCAGAGTCACAGAGTGTGATTATCCGGGCACCTGCTCTGACCGCAGTTTTTATTGCAGATACGAGAAAATCACGTTCTGCACGGGTAGCATCAGCAAAAGAAACTTCCGTTTCAATACCGGCATTGCGGACAGTTTCCGTTACAGAACGGATCTTGTCGAGAACCGCATCCGGTTTTTTATGGCAATGATACTCCATCTGCACTGCAGAAACCGGAGCGATGATATTGATTCTGGGCTTTGCTGCTTTGATAACAGCCTTGCAGCTCAATGCGACCAGCTCATCATCAAGGGGGACAGCACAGCTGAGAGTACATTTTTGAGTCAACGGAGCAATCGTATGAAGAAAAAGCACATCAGATTTGCCGTTAAGCAGCGGAGCGGTCTCAATCACATCGACACTAAGTCGGTCGAGCTGCTTGACGATCTCGATTTTCTCCTTGAACCCCAGCGAACAGACGGTGTTGTCAAACAACCGCAATGTTGCATCGGCTACAGCTGCCTTTTTCATGTTTTCAAACCTTTCTGACTTTTCCGGACGAAATGATCCTTTCTTAATTCGTCCACACCCTGTTGATTTACCTGAAAGAGGGATACAAACGCCTCTTCCCACCTTTTGACACAAAGGATTATTTGAAAGACATAATATAACCCGGAAAAAAGTTGTTTACAAGTACAAAAAAACTCTGAGGTAAATTATTTTGCTGTTTTTTTATATAAAACAAAGGGTATTATTTGCGGAGATTTCAACCGGAGCAATGTTGCAGACAGAAAAAAGAGGAGTTCATCCCCCGATAACTCAACAGCGCAGGAATCCCGCTAACGTGAGGTATCAGAAATTTGAACTCCAAGAGATAATATCTTATCAGAAAGATGCAGATACAAACAATTTTGAAATCAAATTATTTATCCTGATGCAGATTTTTCAGCACATTTGCGGCGAACTCTCTGCCGCCGAGTCCGAATGCCAAAGCTCCGGCGACACACAGCGCACCGAGAATCATTGCGAAAGCAGTTTCAACGATCGCCTGCCCGATATTCAAATTGCTCAATGCAAGGGCAAGAGTAAACGCGATCACAGCAACCTTGACGGCACAGTTCAAACCTTTTCCGATCTTGTCACCGAGAATACGACTGACAAACTGCGCAAGAGCAACACCGATAAAAAGCACCACGACACTGATTACAAGATTTCCTCCGAAAAGGGCAAAACTGCGAAGTACTTTTGAAAGTTGCTCAAAATCCAGCATATCACAAGCGGCAATAATACCGAGTATCCACACTGCGATCAAAGCACATTTGCCGGTTGCTTCAGAGAGTGTGAATCCGGGGAGTTTATCCTGCCCGACCCCGATTTTTTTCCAAAACTCATCAACTCCGGCAGCGGCACTGAGACGCTTAACCGCTTTTTCAGATATTCTGGCGGCAAAAAGAGTTGCCAAAAGGACAAGAATTGCACCGATGATATTTCCGGCTCCGGCAAGCAGCATGTTCAGAAATCCGGAAATACTTTGCGTCAAAGGAGCAATATCAAGAGCAGTCAAGGCGGCAATAACGACCGGAATAACAGTCAACACCCAAACGGTATAGGCGCACAATTTTGCCCACTTGTTTCCTTCTGATTTATTGAAGCCGAAAAAAGAAAGTGCATCATCTATTTTCACTGCTGTCAATCCGGCATCAACACCGCGGCGGATGATTTTCGCCGCCCAGAGTCCGACAAACAGTATCGCGAACGCGGCAACTGCACGGGGCAGATAAACAAGGGCAACAGCAAACATTGCCTGCAAGGGGGCAGTTATTCCGTAAATTTCCAAAGCATTAAGAATCGCGGGAAGGAAAAACAGATAGACAATAAATCCGGCTCCCTGAACGCTGAGTTCCACGGTTTTCACCTGTTCGAGATCCCACTTCTTATCCTCACCTTCTGCCGGAAGTTTGCGAACCATAAACTTACGCACCCCTGCCCGGACGATTCCTGCCGTGATCCGGGCAATAACGATCAACAGCAATGCCCCGGCAATGTTAGGCAGATATTTTGCCAGAACCGTCAGAAATTCGCGGAGCGGAATCGCCGCATATTCCAGTTCCAGCAGAGACATACAGCCGAGCAGAACAAGGATCATCACGATCCAGTAGGTTATTTTCGATGCCATTTTTCCGGCACTTTCAGAATCGCTGTCTTCTTCGCCGCCCGGCAGTTGTTTCCGCCATTGGCAACAGCTCACCGCAGTTGCCGCGACCATACCGGATATCCACAATGCTATCAGCCAGCCTATGAACAAAACCAACACCGCGCCGATGATCCCCGGCAGATTGCTCTGAATGACCATCTCTTTGATTTCCTCCATAAAGTTTCTCATTTTTCACTCCTCTTTTTTTGTATGGACAATACCTGCCCGGTTGCTGTAATGCCGTCCGGACTCCTCTTTCCGGCGACACGCTGCAGAAAAAACCCTGCCAAATAAGAATTATACGGCATCGGTAAAAATTTTCAAGAACCGGGATAGATATTTTTCACAAAATTCCTCTTTCTGCTATTGAAAAACTGCAATGAAGATGCTAATTTGTATCCAAGTACATTTCATGGAGTTTGTGTTATGGATATCAACAAGTTATTTGAAGCGGCATTGAAATTCAACGCTTCTGATTTATTTATCAGTTGCGGAAAATCTCCTGCGTTCCGCATTTCCGGGGAGATTTCTTTTGCCGACAACATTCCGCCGGCAGATAAAGAATCTATTGACCGCTTCCGGCAGAACTGCCTCGGCTTGAAAATCGAAGCTGCTTATGAAGAAACCGGCGGAGCTGATGTTTCCTACTCATTGAACGGTAATCGTTTCCGAATAAATTTCTTCGATTCGATAAACGGTCCGTGTTTCGTTGCCCGTCCTATCTACGCCGGGGCAGATTGTGATTTCGGACGCTTGAATCTGCCTGAAAAAACAATGCAGGAAATAGCATCTTCCGAACGCGGACTGGTCATCATCACCGGAACGACCGGCAGTGGTAAATCCACTACCATGAGTGCGATGATAAATTATATAAACTCGACAACAAGCAAACATATTCTGACACTTGAAGATCCGATTGAGTATATCCATCAGGATAATCTTTCAATAGTTTCCCAGCGTGAAATAAGCAGATTCAAGGGGGGATTTTCCGAAGCGATGCGCAATGCGATGCGCGAAAATCCCGATATCATCATGGTGGGAGAGATCCGCGATCCGGAAACTTTGAGTACCGCATTATCAGCGGCTTTGACCGGCCATTTGGTTCTCAGCACGATGCACACCTCTGATGCGGCAGGTGCGGTGGAAAGAATGGTTGAACTCTTTCCGGAACACCAGCGCGACACAGTTGCCGGAAGTCTTTCGACCGCACTGGTGGCAGTTATAGCCCAGCGTCTTGTACCGACCATATTCGGCAAAGGAATGATTCCGGCACTGGATATTCTGCTTGGCACCGGACTGGTCAGAAAGCATATTTCCGAACAGCACTTCGGAGAATTGGAACTGGATATGCAAATGGGCAGTCAAGTTGGAATGAAAACCTTCAACACCTCGCTCATTGAACTTATAAGAGGTAACAAAATAAGTGCCGACGAAGCATTCAAAGCGACTGATTACCCTGACGAACTGCGTCTGATGCTCCGCGGAATGACCATAGGCTCAAAAACAGAGGAAGCAGACGGAACATCTCCGGCAGTAGCCGGAAGAATAGACATGCGCGACCTTTTTAAGGCGGCAGTTAAAGCCGGAGCGAGCGATTTATTGATAACCGTCGGAGTGCCGCCGCAGTTAAAAATAGCGGGCAAACTTGCTCCGCTGGATCTTCCGGCTCTCAACGGAGCCGATGTCCAGAGACTTGCGTTCAGTATGCTCACCCACAGACAGAGGACCGTACTTGAAGAAAAGCGTGATCTGGATCTTGCGGTATCAATAACACTTTCTGAAAACGAAACCCGCAGATTCCGATTGAACATATTCTATCAGCGCGGAAACCTTGCCATCAGCAGCCGTCTTATTGCGGCAGAGATACCGACTCCGCAGGCAATCGGACTGCATCCGGTTTTATCAGCATTGATGCAGAAAAAACAGGGACTGATACTTGTTACCGGTCCGACAGGCAGCGGTAAATCGACGACACTGGCAAGTTTGCTGGACGAGGTCAATCACCGGGATTCCCGCCATATCATCACTATCGAAGATCCCATTGAATACACTTATGAACATGACAGTTGTGTGATCGAACAGCGGGAAATCGGAATCGATGCGCTGGACTTTTCCAGCGGTCTGCGCAGTGCGATGCGTCAGGCACCGGATATCATCATGGTGGGAGAATTGCGGGATATCGAAACGATTCAGGCGGCGATCTCAGCTGCGGAAACCGGACACCTTGTTTTGGGAACGCTCCACTCCAATAACGCCTGTCAGACCGTGGAACGCATAATCGACGTGTTTCCGGCGGCACAGCAGAATCAGATCAGACAGCAGTTTGCCGGTACGATCCTTGCAATCGTTTCCCAGCGGCTTATTCCCAGAGTGGATATGCCGGGCAAACGGGTCGCGGCATTTGAAATCATGACCGGCTCAATGGCTGTCCGCGCCCTTATCCGGGACGGGAAAACCCATCAGCTCATGTCGATCATCGAAAGTTCGGCAAAAGATGGAATGCTTTCAATGCAAGCGTGTTTGGATGCCTATCTTGAACAGGGAGTTATTTCAACTGAAGACCGTTACAGCTTCGACTCCGGAACATAAAATCCGCAAAACACTACTGCCGCACTTTACATTCAAAAAGCTGCGGCAGTTTTTTATTTGCAGACTCTCTGGTAAAACACGCAGACCGCGAAATGTGCGGCGCACCGACTTCATCCGTAATTGTCCGCAACTGTCCGTTAAAAGCGCCACAAACTCAACGACTGCAAGCTGATAAAAGGCATCAAAACAAAAAAATCACATTTTTCAATCATAAGCGTTTGAAAAGTATAAAACTTATGATAAATTAGAATCGTATTATAATTTTTTGTATCAAATTTATCAGAAAGGTTGTTCTATGGCAAGATACGACATATACAGCGGCATTATCAGCAGCGGCTTGACTCTATCCAGCGGCACTTCAATGTTCATCTCCTCCGGTGGGGTGGCAAGCAACACCACAGTTAATTCCTATGGCTTCATGTACATCTTCTCCGGCGGTACAGCAAACAGCACCACCGTTAATTCCGGTGGCTACATGCGCATCGAATCCGGCGGAGTGGCTAACAGCACAACTGTTAATTCCGGGGGCTACATGTACATCTCCCCCGGCGGGGTAGCTAACAGCACCACTGTTAGTGACGGCAAAATGTACATCCACTCCGGCGGGGTAGCTAACAGCACCACTGTTAATGACGGGGGCTACATGAGCATCGCCTCCGGCGGGACAGCAACAAATGTTATTTGGACTCCATTCGTGGGAAGGGTAGATGCCGCTGACGGAGCTTATGTAACCTATGCCAGTACATATTCCGGTGTTTACTTCGGTTCAAACAATCAACTGCTATCTCATACTCAATCAATGAGCGGAAAAGTTGTTTCAGGTTCAATGTACGTCTTCTCCGGCGGAGTGGCAAATAACACCACCGTTACTTCCTATGGCAACATGAACATCTCTGGCGGCACGGCAAACAGCACCACCATTAACGGCGGCTCCATGTTCATCTACTTCGGTGGCACGGCAAACAGCACCACTGTTAATGACGGGGGCTACATGCGCATCTCCTCCGGCGGCACGGCAAACAGCACAACTGTTAATTCCGGGGGCTACATGCGCATCTCCTCCGGCGGCACGGCAACAAACGTTTCTTGGACACCATGTATTGGTAGTGTATATGCCGCTGATGGAGCTTATGTAACGAAAGATTAAAATTTCAAGTGCAACACCTAAATATTTTGAAAGAAAACCTCTTCAGCAGTTAAAAAACCTAATACTTTTCTTGGTCGACTGTTTATTCGTCGTACTCCTTCTTTGATTGCTTTCTTGGCGAATTTTAATTTTGTTCCAGTTGGAATATATTGTCTCAAGAGTCCGTTGGTGTTTTCGTTGGTTCCCCGTTCCCATGGATGATGAGCACGGGCAAAGAAAAAATCAATCTTCAGCTTTTGAGCTATCTTTTTGTGTTGTGCAAACTCTGTTCCATTGTCACTGGTTACTGTCAACACTTTTTTCCCCTCACTACGAATTAATCGGCATACCTCTTGTTGAAACACATCTGCTTTTTTTGTCGGAGCTAATCTGGCAATAAGATACCGGCTTTTCCTATCCACCATTGTAATAAGAACAGTTGTATCTCCCTTTTGAGAAATAATTGTATCTATTTCCCAATCTCCTATGCGCTCCCTGGAATTGGCTTCTGCTGGACGCTCATCTATCATTCGTCGATCAGGTAGGTGATTGGCAGCTGTCTTGCGATTGTGTTGGTAACGATGCTTTCTGCGTAAAAATTTGTAATTTTCTCCGCCATTGCGTTTATCGCGCCATAACCAATTGTAAATTGTTTGATGGCTGACAATAGTTTTTTGTTCCAGACGAAATCTACCGGTTATTTGTTCCGGACTCCAGTCTTTTTTCAAACAAGCTATTATTTCCTGTTCCATTTCTCCATGTATAAGATGATTCTTTCTGCAATTGGCACGTCGTTTTTTTGCTCTGCCGTCGGCATGATCATGACGATAGATTCCATCTGGATCCTTATTGCGTTTTAACTCTCTACTGATAGTTGATGGCGAAATTTTTAATCTTTTTGCGATAAAACGCAATGAATGGACTTGCATTTCACGAATAATGTAGTATCTTTCCTCTATAGTCAAGTGATGATAGCTTCGCATTGTGCACTCCTTGTTTGTTGTGATTCAAGGAAAAATATCATCCTTGACCACTTTTTTCAAGTGAGTGTTGCACTTCAGTCTTTAATGTATCAACCTATGCCAGTACATATTCCGGTGTTTACTTCGGTTCAAATAATCGACTGCTTTCTCATACTCAATCAATGAGCGGAAAAGTTGTTTCAGGTTCAATGTACGTCATGTCCGGCGGAGTGGCAAATAACACCACCGTTAAAGCCTATGTCAACAGGTTGTACATCTACTCCGGAGGGGTGGCGAACAACACCACTGTTAATTTCGAGGGCAACATGCTCATCTCCTCTGGCGGCACAGCAAACAGCACCACCGTTAATTCCTATGGCCTCATGTACATCTCCTCTGGCGGGGTAGCAAACAGCACCACCGTTAATTACAGGGGCAACATGTACATCTCCCCCGGCGGGGTAGCTAACAGCACCACTGTTGACGGGGGCCAGATGTACATCTCCTCCGGCGGTACAGCGACAAATGTTATTTGGACTCCATGCGTTGGATTGGTATCTGCCGCTGACGGAGCTTATGTAACCTATGCCAGTACATATTCCGGTGTTTATTTTGGTGCAAATAATCAACTGCTTTCTCATACTCAATCAATGAGCGGAAAAGTTGTTTCTGGTACAATGCACGTTATGGATGGCGGAGTGGCGAACAGCACGACCGTTAATTCATTCGGTCGCATGTACATCTCTTCAGGCGGTGTTGCAAACAGCACAACTGTTAATGAATACGGATTCATGTACATCTCCTCCGGCGGAGTGGCAAACAGCACCACCGTTAGGGGCTCCATGTACATCTCCGGCGGTACGGCAAACAGCACCACCGTTAATTCAAGTGGCTACATGTACTTCTACTCCGGCGGCACGGCAAACAGCACCACCGTTAATTCCGGAGGCTACATGCGCATCTCCAGCGGCAGTATACATCGCGGCAGTTTGCAAATTGAAAGCGGAGCAACTGTTTCAGCGTATTCCGGAGCAATAATTGATTTTACCGTGGCTAACCGGAACACAGAAGATGGCTACTTGATCAACGATCTGTCGTTGATTCAGGGTACGCCAAGTTATACTATCACAGTTTCCACAGATCAAGCAGACGGAACTTATAAACTTGCGCAAGGTGCAAGCAACGTTACCGACACACTCACTATCGGAAACGGTACAGTCAATTACGGTTCGATCACTGTCAATGGCAATGATTTTGTCTATAACGACAAAATTTACTCTCTTGATCAGGTCGATGGAAATCTCACTTTGACCATCAAAGCTCCGGATATTATCCCTCCGGAACTCACCATTACCGGAAACGCAACAACTCCGACCAATCAGGATGTGGTTCTCAAAATCTCCGCTAATGAAAATTGTACCATTTTGTACAACATCAACAACGGTGAATGGCAGACCTATTCCGACTGCATCACCGTAACAGCCAACGGCACTGTAAATATCAAAGCCACCGATGAGGCGGGCAACATTACCGAAAAATCAGTCGTTGTGGATAAAATTGACAAAGTTGTTCCTGTAAAACCAACTGCAAATGCCGATATCGCAACTGTCACCAATGGTAATGTAACAGTTAGTGCTGCCTTCAGCAGTGATTCCATTGTACAAGAATACAGCTTTGATAACAAGAGTTGGAATACCTATACTTCAGGTATAGTTATGACTGCCAATGGCACTGTTTATTTCCGTGGTCAAGATGAAGCAGGTAACTATTCAGAGATTACCAGTTACGAGGTTACCAATATTGACAAAGTCGCTCCGACTTTGACAGTCAGCGGCAATCCGACTTCTCCGACAAATCAGGATGTGGTTCTGACTGCCAGTGCCAGCGACGGAACGATCGAATATTTCCTCAGCGGCAAGTGGGTCGAAGGCGACACTCTTACCATCTCTGTCAACGGAACTTATGAGTTCCGGGCAACTGATGCCGCAGGTAATGTCACCAGTCAGACTGTTGTCGTGGATATGATCGACAAGGTCGCGCCGACGCTTGAAATTTCCGGAAACGTGACCAAACCCACAAATCAGGATGTGGTCTTGAACGCAACCGCCAGTGACGGTACCGTGGAATACTTTGCAAACGGCAAGTGGAATTCCGGCAACAGTTTGACTGTTGCCGAAAATGGAACTTACCAGTTCCGTGTCACCGATGCGGCGGGCAACGTTACTGAAAAGTCGGTTGTGGTGGATATGATCGACAAAGTTGCACCGACTCTTGAGATTTCCGGTAATGTAGAAACTCCGACAAATCAGGATGTTATCCTTAACGCAACCGCCAGTGACGGTATTGTAGAATATTGGGATGGCGCGGAATGGATTGAAGGAAATTCTATCACTGCCACAGAAAACGGCATTTACCAGTTCCGCGTTACCGATGCGGCGGGCAACGTCACTGAAAAATCAGTCACGGTCGATATGATCGACAAGGTCGCGCCCACTCTTGAGATTTCCGGGAACGTGACTGAGCCAACAAACAAAGACGTTGTACTTACCGCAACCGCCAGTGACGGTACGGTAGAATACTTTGCCAACGGCAAGTGGAATTCCGGAAACAGTTTGACTGTTGCCGAAAACGGAACTTACCAGTTCCGTGTCACCGATGCGGCTGGAAATGTCACCGAAAAATCAGTCACGGTCGATATGATCGACAAAGTTGCGCCGGATAAACCAGCAGTCAAGGCGGATATTACCGGCGAAACCACCGGAGCAGTGACCGTTTCCGCCATATTCAGCAACGATTCTGTGATCACGGAATTTTCACTGGATAACAAAACTTGGCAAACCTATACCGATTGCGTGGTTATGGAAAGCAACGGAACGGTATATTTCAGGGGTATTGATGCCGCCGGAAACGTTTCTCAGACCGCCGTTTACGAGGTAAATAACATTATTGCGGTTCCGGATGTCATTGACGGCGACCTTGACGGAAACGGACTTGCCGATGTTATCCTTGTCCACACGAAACAGGGGTATTCCGGAGCATGGCTTACCACCGGAACTTCTTCGGTTATCAAGTGGGGAAGTCTTTCAAATGTCAACGCGGGAACGGAAATTCTCGGTACCGGAACTCTTTACGGAAGTGAAAATGACGGTCAGGATATCTTCTTTGCCGACAGCAAATCCGTCGGAGCATGGAATGTCGTTGACGGAAAAGTTACCGGGTATAAGTCAATCATGAGTGTGAACTCCACCACCAACGTCCTCGGACTCGGTGATTTCAACGGTGACGGCGCGACGGATATCCTCCTGCGCTCCACCAACGGTGACCTCGGATACTACAACACCGACGGAACCGGGTTCACTTATCTCAAAGGATTGGGTAAGGAGTGGACCGTTGCGGCGATAGGCGACCTCAACGGCGACGGCTTGGATGATACCGTCCTCCGTCACGATGCCGGATTTGCCGGAACATTCCTCACTCAGGAAAACGGAACCGTCAAATGGGCGAATTTGGACACTCTTTCCAACGATATGACCATTGTCGGAACGGGTGACTTCAATGGCGACGGTGTGGATGATGTTCTGTTGCAGAAAGCTGATGGCTGGGTTGGCGCGTGGCTGGTTGAAGATGGTTCGGTCGATGGATTTATGGGAATTTGCAAAAATAAAAACTCCATCGAACAGATCGCCGACTTCAACGGCGACGGGATCGACGACCTCCGCGTCCGTGCCGGAGCAGATATCGGCGTTCTCTACGTCAACGGCGCCGACGATACCACATGGCAATACTTCAAGAGTGTCGGAACTGAGTGGGACACCTCCTTTGCCCTCATCTCCTGAGATTTCAGCACCTTTTTCCGGCTGCCGCACACACCTTGCGGCAGCCGTTTTGTTTACTCCTGAGAACTGTTGTCAAATTTATCAACTTTTTTCAAAAAAGCACTTGCGATTTTTCACTGTTGTATTATATTACACCATTGACTTGTAAACTAACTTCAACACGGGTGAAAAATGTTATATTATCTTTCTGAATTCAGCTCCTCTTTCGGCCCACTGCGCCTTTTTGAATATATCACTTTCCGTGCCGGCGGCGCCGCCGCAATGGCTTTTCTCATCGTCGCTATCTTCGGCAAAAGATTCGCAGCAATGCTCAGGAATTTCAATATCCGCGCAGCTGACCGTTACAAAGATGTTCTCCCTCCCGAACTGCTGGATAAAAAGAAGGCAAGCACCCCCTGCATGGGCGGCATCCTGCTTATCGGCGCCGTGTTGATTGCTACTTTGTTCTGGAGCCGGTGGGAGGCTTCAAACGGAATTTCCTGGATCCTCATGGGCGGAACTCTCGCTTTTGCCCTCATCGGTTTCATCGACGATTTTCTCAAAGTTTTCCGCCAGCAGCGCGACGGTCTGCCCGGCAAACTCAAGCTCCTCGGACAGTTTATCGCTGGCGGCGTTGTGGTCTGGCTTTTCTGGCGCTCACCCGATCTCAATCCGATCATGCGCAGTTTTGTTGTTCCATTCATCAAAGAGCCGTTTGATTTCGGTTCCTGGTGGTGGATTCTTCCGATCTTTTCTGTGGCGATCATCATAGTCGGTGCCGCCAATGCAGTGAATCTCACTGACGGGAAAGACGGACTTGCTTCCGGATGTACCATTTTCTGTTCACTTTCCTACGCAGTTTTCACCTATTTGATGGGACACCAGATTTTTGCCGCCTACCTTGATCTGCCCTATATCAAAGGTATTGAAGAAGCGGTGGTTTTTGCCGCAGCTCTCGGCGGAGGATGTGTCGGTTTTCTCTGGCACAACTGCCATCCGGCATCAATGTTCATGGGCGACACCGGCAGTCTCGCTCTCGGCGGCGCCATCGGTATGCTCGCAGTTCTTTCCCGTCAGGAGCTTCTGCTGGCTCTCATCGGCGGAGTTTTTGTTATGGAGATCATCTCCGTAATGCTTCAGGTGCTTTCATTCAAACTTACCGGAAAAAGGATTTTCCTCTGCACCCCGATACATCATCACTTTGAACGGAAAGAGTGGACCGAAACTCAAATCGTTGTGCGTTTCTGGATTCTTTCAGGAATCTTTGCCCTTATGGCTCTTGCCACACTGAAACTGCGTTAAACGGAGGTCATTATGAGTTTATCCAAAGGATTGTCCTGTTTTTCTCCGGCTCCGGGAAGAAACGAAGGGAAAATATACTACTTTGTTCCGGAAGAAATCGACCTCAACCGCCCTGCCCCGCTTTTTATTTTCATGCATGGCGGTGACGGAAGTTCCCCGGATACCGCACCTTTGATGTATCTCAAACCTGATGGCGGTACTCTGCGCCCGCACATTGACCACATCCCTTTTATCACTGTTGCGGCAAGCGCTCCACCGGAAATCGATGGAAAACGCTGGAATCGCAAAGCTGCCGTCAAAGCGATAAAAGATATCATTGACGATGCTTGCAGCCGCGCACTTATCGACCGTGACCGTATCATCATCGGCGGTCACTCCATGGGCGGCTTCGGCGCCTATCATCTCGGACAGATTTATGCCGATACCGCCGCCGGGGTGTGGCTGAGTTCCGGAGCATGGCAAATATCGGATTTCCGTTCATTTTACGGCACCGATGTCTATATCGTGCATGGAAAATACGATTGTGCCGCAAGCTATAAAGAGTCTCACTCCACCCCACGCCATCATGACTGGTGCGGAGTCTCTTTCGGCAGAGCTGCAAGTGAACTGATGGATCGTTATCAAGTGGAACACATTTACGATGAGCATGATGCGGGCCACAGTCTGCGTTGGGAAGCGGCACAGCTTGCTTTCCGCCGTTTTCTGAAATGGGCGGAAAATTGCCGCCGCAATCCTTATGCAAAGAAAACAGCATTGATAACTCCGCGCGGCTCAGCCGACCCGGAATTACAGGAGATTCCCCGCGCACGCTATCTCGAACTGCTTGAAGCGGGTAATGAACTTATATCCTTCGATAAAATCAAACTGACAGGTCCCAATATAGCATGGACAGTCGATGAGTTTTGTCAGCAAAGTTATGAATTGGAAACCGTTGACCTGCCCGGTTCCCGCATTATTGCTGAAAATTGCGGAAACAACCGTTTTTCCGTTTCAGTGGAAAATGTCAGAAGTTTTGCCATTTATCTTGCTCCGCAAATGGGTGATATCAGCAAAAAATTCACCGTTGATTGCGGGAAGCATGGTGTTTTCACTCTCATACCGGAACCCGTAACCGGTGATAACGATTACACCGCAAAAATAACAGTCAAACTTGATTGACGGATTTTTCAACGCAGACAGTTTACTACGGAAATTCCTTCCGGCTGGATCAGTGTCATCTTTTTTTCATGCCCCTTGCCATTGAGGATGTCCAGTATCAATTCCGCACAAGAACTGCCGATCGCCGGAAAATCCTGCAAACAAAGATAAATACGGTCATAAAAATCAGGTGGAACATTTACCCAATAGTCGAACATTCCCCCGATATAACGCCGGGGAGTTTTTTCTTTCATATATTCACGGATATGAGTGGTAAACCACGGAGAATCCGCAAAAACCGCCAACGTCTCCACATTCCGTTGTATGACCATCTCCTGCAATTCACCGACCTCACTTATCCACGGGATGCCGGCTTCTTCAAGCAATGCAGTTTCCCAGTGAAAACGTGCCCTGGCAACCGGATTATCTGCTGCCGGAACAATGTAAGCAGCATCAATATTCTCTTTCAGCACATTCTCGACCAGCAGTCTGATCGAACTTTCGGCATCGGTTGTAACCACACTGCCGCGGACGCTTTCAAGCCAGCGGTCAATAAAACACAGCGGGATTGGCAAACGTTGAAGCCGCTCGATCATTCTGTCATCAAAAACAGATTCCGGCGGCGGGATCATCACCGCGGCATCACAAATCCGTTCTTCCAGTTTGGCTATACAATTTTCGGTGGCACGCCGCTCATTGTTGTGAAGCAGGATCATCAGAGTATAACCGGCATTGATAAGCACCTGATTCAGCGCCGCCGCCGGGAGAGTCTGCATTGAACCGAATTCAGCATCCATAATCAACGCGACACACCGGCTTTTTCCGGCGGCAAGATTACTTGCCGCAAAATTGCGGACATACCCCAACCGTTCTGCGGTTTCCCAAATTTTTTCCACCGTTTTCCGGGATATGCGGCTGTCGTACCGCAATGCCCTGGAAACAGTCGATGCATTGAACCCGGTATGCCGGGCTATATCATGTATAGTTACACTCATTTAATGCCGTTTCAGTTTGAAAGTTCTGATTTCAAAGGGAGAAAATTTCAACTCAACTCTGCCGTTTGCTGTGCGAAGTTCAGCTCCGTTTTCCCATTCGATCAAATTCGACTCAACTAAAATAGCATCTTTATCTGATAATTCAAGTGTGATTTTTGAAAATTCGCCTTTGTTTTCAACTAAACGGATAACACAAGCATCTTCCTTTTCCGCCTTTTTCAATGCCGAAAGTACGACTCCCTTTCCATCGATCCGTATCAGAGATGAAATTTCCGGCAGTGCAAATCCCGGAAAACTCAACGGCACACGATTCAATGCCGCCGCACTTTCCTGAACTCCGGATGCGGTCATACCGTCATTATGCGGGTAAAAGGAATAAGTAAATGTGTGTTCTCCCATATCCGCATAAAAATCAGGATGTTTCGGAGAACGCAACAGTGCCATATCAATGATATTTCCCTTAACACGGTAACCGTATTTGCAGTCATTGAGCAGTGCGGCACCGCCTGCCGCATCGGAAAGATCGGCAAATTTATGGGCGCACACCTCAAACTGTGCCGTCTCCCAGCTGGTGTTGTTATGAGTTGCCCGGCGGATATAACCATACTGGATATCGAATAACGCTTCCGGAGATTGCACAGTCAGCGGAAACGATGTTCTCAACATTCTGCGGGATTCATGCCATAAAACAGATGTTTCAAAATCCAGACGGCGACTCTGCGGAGTCAGGGTTATCACCTGCCGGATCGTGGATTTTCCATAACGGAAATTAAATTCCAAACCGGAACGTACCGGCCCGGTGAAACTTCCGCAAAATTCTCCGGCAAGATCAGCATTTTTCTCCTGCATATAGAAAATATCTATATCCCAGGCTTCAAAATAATTGGAGCGGTCATGGTAAATACTCAACAGATTTCCCGGTGCAGAAATAAACTCCCTGCCGGATTCTTTATCCACAGCAGAAATCAACAGACCGGTTTCAGAAAATTCATAACGGATAAAACTGTTTTCAAGAAACAATTCATTTCCCCGGAAAATTTGATTTTCTTCAATATTTTCTTTCCGGCGGATGACCGAAAAAGATGTTCCCGGCAGCGACACCGAGGTAAGAAGTTTGCCGCCTTCCTGTTGTACCGGCAAAGTTTCACCGTTTTCATCAGTTAGCCGGAAGCCATTCCACGTTTCCGGCAATTCAATAACTCCGGAGTATTCTGAAGAAAGAGAATTTACCAGCACCATGGAATTTTCATCTTTTACAAAAAGTTCCTCTGCGGCAGAGTCAAGTTCACTGCGGCAACCGGAAGCGATCTCAATATAATCAGCTTCTGCATCGCGGCAAACTTCCGTGATAGAAGAGCCGGGCAGAATATCATGAAATTGATTGCCAAGCATCTTTTTCCATGTTTTATCCAGAAATTCAGACGGATATTTTTCCGCAGGCAGATGAGAAAACAGAAACTCAGCTGCCATAAGCAGCTCTTCACATTTGCGGTTATTGCGCTTTATTTTTGCCTGAGTGGTGTAGGTGCCGCGATGATATTCCAAATAAAGTTCCCCATTCCAGCTATCCAGAGAGTCGGCATCATCTTTGAGCAATTCAAAAAATTCACCGGCTCTGGAACATTTCACTTTCGGAGTATATTCAAGATTTTCCTGACGTCTGCGGTTTTCCAGATACTCAGGAGATACTCCGCCGCCGCCGTCCCCCATTCCGAAAAGTGATATAAAACGGCTCAGAAACGAATTTTCCGCAAAATTATTCTGGGCAGCTATCAGTTTTTCCGGCAGAAGATCGGAGTTGTAATTCTTTTCAGGCAGAAAATGGGTCAAAACCCGACTGCCATCCACCCCCTGCCACCAAAATGTTTCGTAAGGGAACTTATTGATCTGACTCCATGATAATTTCTGGGTCAGAAAGAAATCACAACCGGATTTGCGGATGATTTGCGGCAAAGCGGCAGAATAACCGAACACATCCGGGAGCCACAAATTTTTCACATCCACCCCGAATTCATCCATGAAAAAGTTTTTGCCGTGGAGAAATTGACGAACAAGAGATTCACCGCCGGCAATATTACAGTCAGCTTCGACCCACATTCCGCCCTGAGGTTCCCAGCGCCCGGCTTTAACCTGAGCTTTTATCTTTTCAAAAAGAGCCGGATAATGATCTTTGACAAACTGATAAAGCTGCGGCTGGGAAGCTCCGAAAATATATTCCGGATACTTTTCCAGCAAATCCAGCTGAGTGGAAAAAGTGCGGGCGGCTTTGCGGATACTCTCTTTGACCGGCCACAACCAACCGACATCAATATGAGCATGACCGACAGCATGGACTGTCAACGCCGATGCCGCCGCCGGATAAGAGAGAAACTTCTGCAAAACAGCTCTTGCCTTTGAAGCATTTTCCGGCATATCCTGATAGATGCAGACCGCATCATTCAATCCCCGCAGAAGCTGTGAGTAACGGTAATCCCCCGCCGGCAAACTTTTGAGAACACTGAAAAGCACCCGCATATCGGCAAGGAAATCCCAAACATCCCGGTTGAAAACGACCAGACGCATCTTCTTGACAACTGCATCAAAATTGACATCCGGATAATCCACTTCCGGTTCAGTATTCACTCCGAAAAGGTGATTGGCGGCTGCTTCAACAGAAAAAGTAAACTTTTCCCCGCCGGCGACTTTACCGAGATGATAATAGTCACGGACAAACCAGTTATCAAAAAGCGAACCGCCGGAAAATCCATACAAAGGAACTCCGTTATCATCAAACAGCATCGATTCACTGTTGAATAAAATCTGTAAAACGACCTCTTTTCCCTGCCATGTTCCGGGTACAGTACCTGACAACTCAAACCATGCACTCTGCCATTTGCTTCCCCACCTTGCCCCTTCGGAAATTTCTTTGTATATTAAATCTTTCCGTCCGGCAAATGGCACAGGATCATCACTCAGAGCATATACCGCAGAGAGCGGAATAAATTCACCGTAAAAATCATCACGATGACGTTGTAAAAACAGCCGGATATGCTCAAAAATGATATGATTGATTTTCTCATGCTTCATTTTGTATTCCTTCTGGCAAAGCAAAGCCGGTCATCGGCAAATGAGGATTTTTATTCCAGCGTTTCCAATCTCTGGCAAATTTATCCGGAAGCTGACCGACAACATAATTGAAGGTGTTTTTCAGAACAAACGGCACCTGAAATACACATTTCGTTCTGCGGGATGCCAAAGTTACTTCCAACGGAACAAAGGTTACCGCTTCCGGAAATTCTCCCGGAATAAGTGTATTTTCAAGCACTCCCAAGCCGGAGTTTATTGCAATCAGGTGACCGGTTGCCACATCTGCGCTCCATGATTCAGGCAAAATCCACCGCCATGAAATATCATCGTAAGTGCCGGTATAACGAACCGTTCTGACAGTGATTTTTTTGGCTTCACCGGGAGTGCAGAATGGACCATTTTCATAATCAACAGAAATTTCAGCAAACGGAGCGTGGAACTCCAGTTCATACGGGGAGCGCTGATGGATCCGCGCCGCCCACTCTTTACCGGATATCTGCTCGAAAACAGCTGCCGGAATTTCAGTTTTCCCGGATGAAAGAGCCGGTACGGTTCCGGCATTTATCAAAGATGAAATCAATCCCTGTTTAACTACCCGTTCGGTCAGCTCATCTACGGTTTCCGGGATCGGACACTCATAAAACTCAAATTTATTTATTGCACAGGTTATGATATTTTTACCGATAAAATTGCACCAATGGTCGGGTAAACCTTTTTTGCCGAGCATGATTCCCAGCAAAGCTCCGGCAAAGCCGCCGGTACAATCGGTATCATCTCCGCAATTCACTGCCCGGCAGACCGTTTTACCGAAGTCCCCTTCCCCGTAGAGAAGTCCGACGACTGCAAATGCAACATTGGCAGGAGCCTGAAACCAGCCGAGAGTATTCTTTTCCACGATAAGGTTGCGGGTTTCCTGCCATGAAAGTTTCCGGTCGAAACCATCTATCGCCAAACGGATAAGTTCAGCTGTAAGAGAATCTTCAGGAATTTTACTCAAGCCGACCTCAATGATCTGACGCAAATCATTCAACACGAAGGCGGCTGATTCTGCTGCCGCAGTGAACATTTCAGAATAAATACCTTCACCGGAGTGATCCACACAACTATCCATATAGGCATACTCTATCGCCTCATCCGGAGCCCCCGGACAAATACATGCCCATATCTCACTGCGGATCCATGCTCCGTTAGAGTTGCGCCACACATCATTGTTGCATGAACCGGACAAAGGGGGATATAATCCGTTGGCAATATTCAATTTGCAGTTGACATATTCTCCCCACGGTCCGATGATATGCCCCATCCACATTTCAGCGAGGCGTTCTTTGGTGATCCCCTGAACTCCGTAGCGTTCCAAAGCGGCAAGCCAAACAAGCTGCAAATCAAGATCATCATTTGGAGCAGGATTATCTTTGTTTTTATCAGGGAGAAAACTTACATTATTGATTGAAGTATCCCGTTCATTTTCCGTCCCCAGAGTGCCGCCGATATTTTTACCGTACCAGCAGCCGAGAACTTTGTCTTTATATTCATCGAAGTTGAGGTTGAACATTTCTTTTTGCTCACTTTCTGACAATTACCGCAGACCAATCTTCGGCAAGACGCAAATCTGTCCAGGTCTTGCCATTGATCGTAACCGTTTTCATTTTGTGTTTGGCAACTATTTTGCCTTCTTCATCGTACACATAAACTTCATGTTTGGAATTATCATCCCAGCCGTAACGACCGCTTCTATTGGTCACAATGCGCTCTTTGCCGATAATATAACCGCTGCGGAACTCGATAGGAGTCGTGGGGAACATGTATTCGGTCAGCGTCGGATACATATCATATCTGGTCGACGGCAATGAAATGTGAGCCCAGTTGAAAAGCACTCCGTAATCCAAACCTTTACACATGGCACGGTAATAATCGACCCACGAAATTTTATGATTGGTGTAATCTGCCATCTGCATCGGTGAACGCATCAGCTGTGTCGCACAATTACTGATCTGGGCAGTTTCACAGTGTCCATGAGTGATCCGATCAAGAAAATCACGGGGTACACCTGAAAAGATAAACTTTTTGCGGTCAAGTATCTTATTGACCATCTTGTTTTTCCACTCATACTGAATCATGTAAACACTGGATTTTTTCGTAATCAACTTAAATGTATCCGGATCAATATCCGCTGAACAGCCATCCCACGGTTCTCCATAGTGCCAGGATGTACCGGAACTTGAAAACTCATCCCAGAATATACCATCAACATCCCAATTATTCAAGATCTCATCAATAACTTTTTCCTTAATTTTTCCGTAATTATTATCCAAAGTTGTATAGTGGATCTTGCTGCCGAAGTGATAGTAGGTGGCACCTTTGCCGCTTTTGAGCAGTACCTGATCAGCATCGGCTTTGGCAATAAGGTCATCGCCAACTGCTTTACGGACAGATTCGGTGAGTAAATATAATCCATTCAACTGGGAGTGATAGTAGCACAATACTTTCACATGCGGAACCAATTTTCTCAACCGGGCAATACCATCTCTGATAATCTGCGGATCTTTGACAGCATGAGTATCCATAAAAATCGTCTTGATGCTGCCGTCTTTGATGCGTTTAACGAGACGGGAATCGGGCCACGGTCCCCAATTCATATGCAGATATCCCAATGGTCCATCAAGCCGATGATTCATTTTAAGAGAATTACGCACAACGTTGATAAAATTCCAGTAATCGCCGTTTTCAACGGTTACGATGAAAAACTCCTGAGTTATGCTCTTTTTCGGCGGCAGGGCGAATTGATCATCAAAAAGCTGCAGTGAATTATCTTTATTGATCTGTGCTTTGGCATGAATCTGCAAGACCCGGTTCATGGGAACCATTCCGATACCGCCTTTGCCGGGGATAAAACCAAAAACAGAACCGTTGAACATATTTTTTGCCGCACTTCCCGGTTTTGCATCCAGACCGGAAATATAATAATTGCCTTTAGCTGCAAACGGCACGATATGTTTCTGAATAACCGGCAGGACTTCATCTGTCAGATTGGTAAATGTATCACTGACCAGAATACCGCCGGGAACATTTTTTACTGACCGCTTATGATCGAAAAATTTATTGCTTCCGGTATTCCATTTGCCATCCGGAGTGGAAAAACTGCTGTTGATAAGCCACTGATTTTTACCGTTGACCAATTTCAACGGATTTCCTGCCGAAGCAACAGAAACAACGTTTTTGAAATCTTCAGTCGGCTTGATAACTTCAAGTTCAGATTCAGCAATTATCTTTTTAGCCTCTGCTGTATTTTCTTCAGCTTTTATTTGCTCACGCTCCTCTTTTGAAAGAGACTTCCCTTCAGACCATGCTGCAACTTCCATCAAATCAAGCAAAGAATATTTACCCGATGCAATATTCTTCATACTATCAGTAACAGGAACCAGTGCCTTGATTTCAGAGTAATTAAAAACTGTTCCGTCAGATGAAATCTCGATATATTCAGGGTGCATATATTTCAAGCAAGTTTTCATATCAAACTCATAAGTTGCCAAAACAGTTGCTTTATGAGCTTTCAACAAAGCCTCTTCGTTTGCATAAAGAGAAACACCGAGGAGGATTGTCAGTATGACGGAACAAATTTTTTTCATTTTACTTTTTTCCTTTCTTTCAATTTGTTAAGGGGGGAGAAAATACCGATTTCAATTTTTCTATGGAATTTCCATTGTACTTAACTTACTGTAAGATAATTGATGTTTTCTTACAGCTGGTTTGAAAAAAAGCAAAAAAAAGAACGCTTCTTGATCCACTGAGTCGGCAACGGAAATCCAACAGGAAGGAAAGCGTTCAAAAAAAACGAACGCTCTCCGACACTATACCCTGGGTTCCGCCAAGAACCTGCTATACCCATGCAAGAAAGCGTCCGATGTGTTGTGAAGACACAACATTCGGATACATTTCACCTGAGGGTATAGCAAATAGACATTAAATTTTTGGCGGATTCAGGGTATATTTGCTGAAATATATTACGGTTTTCAATTAGCCATGCCGATGAGGTTTCCCCCACCAACATGATATAAATATACTATTCTTTCGGAGATAATTCAAGCATCTTCGGAAAAAAACACAAAAAAAAATCCCGCTCCGATCTCTCGGAACGGGATTGAAGATAACTTCTGTAAAATCAGAGTTCTTCGCCAATCGCCCAACGGACGAAACGTTTGACTTTGACCGCAGGTTTGAATTTCTTCAAAGAGGTCTTGTCATCTTTGACCCAGGGCTGATCTTCCAGACAGATTTCGCTGAAGAAACGGTTGATTTTACCAGCCAGGATTTTATCCAGCATTTCCGCAGGCTTGTTCGCCAGTTTCGGATCAGCAGCAGCGGCAATCTCTTTTTCCTTCTGAACAACTTCAGCCGGAACATCAGCGCTGCTGATATAACGCGGGCTGAACGCAGCAATGTGCAAACAGAGATCGTTCAGGAAAACCGGATCACTGTCACCTTCGACTTCGACCAGAACGCTCACGCGACCATCCATGTGGTGATAAGAAGCAAAGCAGGAACCGTTGGAAGCCTGCCACTTCTGCGCACGGCGCAGAGACATGTTTTCACCGATGGTGGCAATGTGGCTGGTAATGAGCGCAGCTTCCTGCTCATTCAGAGCAGCAGTAACATCACCGTCAGCGGCGATTTTGAACGCACCATCCAACACAGCTTCGACCAGACCGGCAAATTTCGGAGTCTTGGCAGCGAAGTCAGTTTCGCAGAGCATTTCAACAATAGCAGCTTCATTGCCGTTGATTTTGGTCCAGGCTTTGCCCTGTTCAGTGGCACGGCCGGACTTTTTCTCCGCTTTGGCAACGCCGGATTTGCGGAGGTTTTCAATCGCCAGCTCCATATCACCGTCAGCGGCGACGAGAGCTTTTTTACAATCCATCATACCGGCACCGGTTTTTTCACGGAGCTCGGAAACCATTTTTGCACTAATAGCAGCCATTTTGTTCACCTTATGGGGTTAAATTATTTCTCTTCAGCAGCAGCTTCTTTTTTGGGAGCGCGTTTGCGGGGAGCTTTGGCAGCGCCGTCTTCGCTTTTGGGAGCGCGTTTGCGGGGAGCCTTGGGAGCTGCCTCTTCAGCATTTTCCTGAGCGATCTTCTTGGCGGCTTCAGCAGCATCACGCTCTTCAGCGGCGCGTTTGCGGTGGATTTCAGTAGCAACTTTGATCGCTTCACCGAACAAATCGGTGATGATCTTGACTGATTTCACAGCATCATCGTTGGTGGCAACAGGATATTCGACCAGAGACGGGTCACCGTTGGTATCGACCAGCGCAACGATCGGAATATTCAGTTTGTTCGCTTCGCGGACAGCGTTCAATTCATTGCAGACGTCGATGACGATCAGAGCGGCGGGCAGCTTTTTCATTTCGGCGATACCGTCGAGGTCGCGATGCAGTTTTTCAACGCGGCGGGTCAACGCGGAAACTTCTTTTTTCTTCATATCGTTGATGGCTTCGCTGCTCAGGATGCCGTCGATTTCTTTCATCTTGTCGATGCTTTTACGGATGGTCTGATTGTTGGTCAGAGTACCGCCGAGCCAACGCTCGGAAACACAGAACATACCGGTCTTTTCAGCCAGTTCGGCAACCAGTTCACGAACCTGCGGTTTGGTACCGACGAAAAGAACTTCACCGCCGGCGCTGACAACTCTCTGAAGGAAGTTGCAGGCATCGGCGATCTGACGCATGGTCTTGGTCAGGTCAATGATGCTGATACCGTTTTTGGCGGCATAGACATACTTCTTCATTTTGGGGTTCCAACGACGGGTCTGGTGTCCGAAATGACAACCTGCTTCCAAAAGATCGTTGATCGTGATTTTGGCCATTTTGCATCTTCCTTTCATTTTGCGGTGCTTTTCAGCGCTCATTTTTACGCATCCGGCAAGTCACCTTTTTGTTGAGTTATCATCTGCCGCCGCGGCCATTTGCAGACAGCAGATATGCTTATTCTCTTAATATACTCCCGAAACAGCTGTTTTTCAAGCATCAAAAAGAGTTTTTTTCCAATATTCCAGCTGATTTGCGACGGGTTCAAAGCCGGTTCCGCCGGCGATGCGCCGTTTTGCCACGCTTTCACGGGGTTCAAAGAGGGTCAGGAACTCCGCAGTCGCTTCAGGAATAGTCTCCTGCATCTGGGCAAGTGTCGCCTCATCCAGTGCCATATTGCGGTCTTTGCAATATTTGACAAAGGCTCCGACTCTGTGGTGAGCATCGCGGAACGGCACACCCAGTTCCACAAGTTTTTCAGCAAGGTCAGTCGCCATCAGTGCCGGGTCGGCTGCGGCAGATGCCATGTTTTCGCGTTTGACGCGCATATCACGGATCATCGGGGGATAAACCGCCAGCATCAGTTCCGCAGTATCAAGTGCATCAAAAACCGCCACTTTATCTTCCTGCATATCGCGGTTATAGGTCATCGGCAGCCCTTTGCAAAGCGTAAGCATCGCCGTCAAAGATCCGTAAACACGCGCCGTTTTGCCGCGGGTAAGTTCACACACATCCGGATTCTTTTTCTGCGGCATCAAACTTGATCCGGTACAGAAAGCATCACTCAGTTCGATAAAATCAAACTCCTGACTGCTCCACAAAATCAAATCTTCGGAAAGTCTTGAAAAGTGCATCGCCATCGTTGCCAGTGCAGCAGTAAATTCAATGGCAAAATCACGGTCTGCAACGGCATCCATGCTGTTGCGGGTGATTCTTTCAAATCCCAGTTCCTTGCAGACAAATTCACGGTCAAGCGGCAATGTGGAACCGGCAAGCGCACCGGAACCAAGCGGCATGACATTGATTCTCTTGCGGCAATCGGCAAGACGTTCGGCATCACGGTCAAACATTTCCACATAAGCCAGCAGATGGTGGGCAAGCAGCACCACCTGAGCGTGCTGCAAATGGGTGAATCCGGGAATTATCGTCTCTTTTTCCGCATCCGCTTTGGCAACCAGTTCCTTCTGGAAAATACGGATTTTTTCGATCAGCCTGTCCGCCGCATCACGCAGATAAAGACGGAAATCCAATGCGACCTGATCGTTGCGGCTTCTGCCGGAGTGTACTCTGGCACCTTCAGCCCCCAGCACATCGATCAACGCACTTTCAACGTGCATGTGGATATCTTCTTTGGCAATATCGTAGGAAAAATCACCTTTTTCAATACGTTCACAAACCTTATCCAATTCGTTACGGATAGCTTCCGCCGATGCCGCAGGAATAATCCCCTGTTTGGCAAGCATTGCCACATGTGCCTTGCTTCCGGCGATATCGTGTTTGTAAAGCCGCTGATCGAAACTTATTGATTCTGAATAAATTTTTACATCATTTTGCGTTTCCTCACCGAAACGCCCGCCCCAGAGAGCCATAATTTCACCTCTTATTCAATTATGCTTCGACAATGGCAAACATCAACGCGATCTCTGCCACAACCTCTTCTCCGACGCGGATAACACCTGAACCTTTACCGAAACGGGATTTGCCCGGCGGCAGATCGATTTCAATGATCATCTGTTCACCGACACAAACCTGACGGAGGAACACCGCTTTGTCGATCGCCATGAAAAATCCGAGTTTGCCTTCATTTTCCGGACGGGAAAGAACACTTGCACAACCGCTCTGAGCGGCGATCTCACACATAAGGGAATCAGGGACAGTATCAAATCCGGCATCAATGAAATTTTCATTGGCAGAAATGTTTTTCACCGCAATGATCTTGCTGTCTTCAACCTTAGCGACATAGTCGATAAGCAGGAAGGGGAAACGGTGCGGCATAAGTTTCATCACCTGATCGGTATCCATGCAGATATCCGCAGTACGCCCGAATTCACCATCAAGCGCAGGAATGTTCACGATCGGTGCAGGAGCATTTTCCAGAACGCAGATAGTGATGTTTGCCTCACAGCAAACTCCGGAAACAGTTTTAGCAGAGGCTTTCATCGTCCACTCACTGTCGGAACCGGAAACGACTTCAGCTTCAACGATCATGCGGTCTCCGGGAAGGATGGGACGACGGAATTTCACCTTTTCCAGCTGTTTGATACGCTTGGCACGGGCATCGCCGGGCAGACAGCAGCAGCAGAGCTGACGCATCGCTTCAACCTGCAAAACTCCGGGAACGATGGGGTGGACGGGGAAGTGTCCGACAAAAAATTCTTCATTGGCTGTAAAATTTTTGAAACCGGTAAAATGGGTTTCGTCATTTTTCTGCACCAAATCGAGCAGTTTCCAGGGGGATTTCAAACCGAGTTTGGCAGAAATTTGAGCGGCATTGAGTACTTCAGACATCTTCTTTTCTCCTTATTTTGAAACGCGTTTTATGCTTGTTTGTTCTCTCTCATAGCCTGCAGTTTACCGGCAAGCTCAACATTTTTCGGATGGCCGGGACAGACGGCGATCAGTTTGCCGGTGATACGGCATCCGGCAAGATAGATATCGCCGATGGCATCCATTATTTTGTGACGGACGATCTCATTGTCAAAACGCAGTTCATCTTTGCAGATAATCGCTCCGTCATGGATGATCGCCGCCGCATCCAGACTGCCGCCTTTGCACAAACCGACAGATAAAAGCATCCGCAGATCGCTGTAATCGACAAATGTTCTGCCGGGGGCGATCTCTCTGGCGTAACTTTCCGGCTCCAATTCATACTGGAAGAACTGGGGATCAAACGGACAGTTTTTGAAACTTGTCACACAGCTCACGGAAAGTTTTTCCGGATCCGGCAGCAGCACAACCTGGGTCTTGCCGCCGATTGCGGAAACGGGGATATCCGGAGTGAAAGTTTTGGCAGGCTTGCTCTGGACCTGCACTCCGGCTTCCTGAATAAGATTGTAGAATGCAAGACTGCTGCCGTCGGCAATGGGCGGTTCCATTCCATTCATTTCCACAACACAGTTATCTATTTTGCATGCGTGAAGGGCGGACATGATATGTTCGACTGTGTAAACGATCGCTTTGCCCTGTGCGATGGTGGTTCCGCGCTGGACATCCACGACGTTGCTTGCCAGAGCGCGCACTTCCGGCTGCCCCGGCAAATCGACACGGCGGAAAACGATACCGGTATCCTCCGGAGCCGGTTGCAATCGGACCGTCGCCCGCGCACCGGTATGCAGAGCAATTCCGGAAAAAAACGCACTTTTCGCAACAGTTTGCTGCATTTCCATAAAAAAAACTCCAATTTTGATTTGACAAAAACACTTTCACGTTTCATAATATAATACAGACACAGCTGTTAATTCAAATCAGGAGTGAAAAAATAATGCAGGATTTTGAAAATTCTGTCAAAATAATCGTTATTTCCGGTCCTACGGCGACCGGAAAGACCGCATTGGCAGCAAAATTGGCAGAAAAATTCAACGGTGAGATCATCAGTGCCGATTCCCGTCAGGTTTACAAAGGAATGGATATCGGTTCAGGAAAAGATCTCAGTGAATACAATAACGTACCATATCATCTTGTCGACATTGCCGACCCGGCACAGGAAGTTTACAATCTCGGCAGATTCTGCCGGGATGCGTGGGGCGCGATCGACGATATCCGCAAACGGAACAAACTTCCGGTGATATGCGGTGGAACCGCTCTTTATATCGCCGCCATTCTCGACGGCTACCGTCTGCCGGGAGGAGCCTTGCCGCCGCGCACCTATGATACTCCGCGTATCCGGCAGAATCCGGATGCTCCGCCATCTTTCACTCCGCCGTTTGCAATCGATCCGCTTATTCTCGGAGTTCTCTATCCGCGTAAAACCGTCCGGGAAAGAATCGGACAGAGACTCGATGCCCGTTTCAATGAAGGCATGATCGAAGAAGTCCGCAAACTCCATGAAGAAAACAATGTTCCGTTTGAAACTCTTGAAGCATTCGGTCTGGAATACCGGGAAATCTCTCTCTACCTTCAAGGCAAATGTACGTTTGAAGAAATGCGTACACAACTGCTCAATAAAATCCGTCAGTTCGCCAAGCGTCAGGATATATTTTTCCGGAAACTTGAACGCGAAGGTCATCAGATACACTGGCTGAAAGCCGGACGCGAACCGGATCCGGAACAGCTTATAACAGATTTTCTCGCCGGAAAAAAAATCGCAGAACCGGAGTTCCGGCTCTGCGATCATCAAAATCCGCCTTCATACAGGTAACTGCATCACTCAAAGACGGGGGGCTGAAAATCACTGGCGGGTATCTGCGGATTCAAGCGGTAGAAAATCACTTTGCTTGACTGGGATACCCCCATTTGTTCCAATTCGGTGACAGCGGGGATATTCACGCCCTCTTTGAGTTCATAATCGACGATACGGTTTTCATAATCAAAACTCCTGCCGTTGACCTCCACGGTCATCTTCATCTTGCGCAAAAGAAAATCATCAGCATCAATATAGAAATAAATCGGATTTTTCTGATACTCGGGATAGCAGGTCACACGGTAAAACTCACCATCGGCATCAACGCATTTATCAAGTTCGACCTTGGGAAATGCCGCAGCATAGCCGCCGGAACCGGGAGTACTCAGACGGGCAAGCACCTGCATACGTTTCAATCCGTCAGCATCAAGCTGAATGATCTTGCGGCTCTTGCAGTCCGCGATCCAGCCGTTTTTGCCATCGGTACAGAAAATACTGGATACTTTATTATCGTCATAGGTAAGCAGGGCAAGTTTATCAGGTTTTTCAAACTTGAGCTCGACCATCTTTATGTTGTCTTCATCAAGAAACTGCTTTGTTCTGACCTCCTGACGCATAACATAACTTTTGCTTGATGCGAAAGCGCCTTCCGGGTCAGTGGCTTTCTGTATTTGCTTTTCAAGTTCAGCAAGAGTAATATCAGAAGGTACGATCTCCTCTTTTACAGAGGCACATCCGGCGAGCATGGCACACACCAAAGCAAAAACAGCAAACACTATCTGTTTCATTCATATTTCCTTTCATCAACAGTAAAAAAATTCAAATGACACTGAGGTAATTTCAAAACTGATTCAAAAAGAGATTGAAAAATCAGCGTTGATGAGATCAAAGCGGCAGTTTGAGCGTGGCTATTGAATAAATAACCACCGAAAACGCTCCGCTTTAAGATCGCGGCGATGATTTTCAAGAATTTTTGAGGAGTTTTGAAATTGCCTCACACTATAACTAATATACACCAAAGAATGCCAAAAGCCAATAAACTTTCAAAATTCATCAAAAAATTTTCAATAATCGACTTGACAAATACCGTTTTGAGGTGATACTGTAACTAATGTGTACGCTATACATACGCACGCGCAAAAGAGGCGCGGTGCAGAAAGGAATTGAATTTATATGTCTAAATTACTGATCGTTGAGTCTCCGACCAAAGCACGCACCATCGGACGCATGCTGGGAACTGATTACAATATTATTGCCTCAATGGGACATGTCCGGGATTTGCCGGAACATGATTTCGGGATCGACATTGCCAACAGCTTCGCTCCGCAGTATGTGGATACTCCGCGGAGCCGTCCGGTCGTCAAGAGTCTGAAAGATGCCGCAAAAAAAGCTAAAGAGATCTATCTGGCAACAGACCCTGACCGCGAAGGAGAAGCCATTGCGTGGCATCTGAAAAATCTTCTTGCACCGGTGAACAGGAAAGCTCCTTTCCACCGGGTGACCTTCCACGAAATCACCCGGCAGGCGATCGAAAATGCAATCAGCAACCGCGGTGACATTGATATAAACCTGGTTGATGCCCAGCAGGCGCGGCGTATTCTTGACCGCATCGTTGGTTATCAGGTCAGTCCCCTGCTCTGGCGCAAACTCGGCAAAGGCAGCAGTGCCGGACGTGTTCAATCAGCTGCACTCCGCCTTATTGTGGAAAGAGAAAGAGAAATTCTCTCATTTACTCCGGAAGAATACTGGAACTTTGCCGCCATATTCAGCACCGCCGGTAAAGAATCCATTCAGAGCAAACTTTTCAAAATAAATCAGAAAGATTTTGTAGTCAGTTCCGCATCCGAAGCTGAAAAGATAGAAAATGCGGTCAAAAACGGTTCGATCCCCACTGTTATTGCCGTCACAGTACAGGAGCGTAAGCGGAATCCGTATCCGCCGTTCACGACCAGTACATTACAGCAGGCGGCAAACCAGCTCCTTCACTACTCAGCCACCAGTACGATGCGTTATGCTCAACAGCTTTACGAAGGTGTTGATCTGGGCAACGGAAACTCCGCAGGTTTGATAACCTACATGCGTACCGACTCCGTAACTATCGCCAAAGAAGCACAGATCGCAGCGGCGAACTTCATCCGCTCAGCTTATGGTGAGGAGTATCTGCCGCCCAAGTTCAACTACTATAAGAACAAAGCTGCCGCACAGGAAGCGCACGAAGCTATCCGTCCGACAGATGTCACCCGTACTCCGGAATCACTGGCAAACGTGCTTGACGGCCCTCAGCTCAAACTTTACACACTCATCTGGAAACGCTTTGTCGCAAGTCAGATGGCGCAGGCACGTCAGGAACTGGTGACAGCCGATGTCAATATCAACGGCAGCGACAGCAACAGTTATCTTTTCCGTTCGACAGCTACACTGACGATATTCCCCGGATTCCTCACACTTTCCGGAGAAAGCAAAACGGAAAAAGATGATTGCCGCCCCGCCCTGCTCCGTTCACTCAAGGCCGATGACAAACTGACTCTGACGGAATTTATCAAGGAACAGAAGTTCACGGAACCCCCGCCGCGCTTTTCAGAAGCATCGCTTATCAAACTTCTGGAAGAAAACGGTATCGGCAGACCGTCGACCTACGCCACGATCATCAGAACTATTCAGGACAGAAGCTACGTTGACAAAGTCCAGAACAAACTTCTGCCCACTGAACTTGGCTTTTCTGTCAATGACTTCCTTGTAGGCTCTCTGCCGGAACTGTTTGATATCGGCTTTACCGCTCAGATGGAACAGAAACTTGATGATGTCGAAGCCGGTTCGATACACTGGATACAGATGATGACCGATTTTTACAACGATTTCCGTCCGTGGCTGACCGCCGCCAAAGAAAGCGGAGCCCCGGAGGCCGACAAAGCGTCTGCCCTGCTGGATATTTTCAACGGTGTGAAATTTGAAGAAAAACAGAAAATCGGCAGAAAAGTTTTTGATGACTCGATGTTCGTCGATTCAGTCCGCGGCAAATTTGCAGAAAGCTCCAAAATGAGCGACAAACAATATCAGGCATTGTTGACACTTGCAGCCAAATACGCCGCTCAACTGAATGAAAAAATAGCCTTGCTCTCTCCTGAAATACAGGCGGACTTTGCCGAAGCGGCGACCCGTTATCAGGAGCGTATCGAGGCAGAAAGTCAGCGCCCGCCGGTACCGGAAGACGGCGGTTATGCTCCGGTCTTTGCCGCATTTGAAAATGTGACATTCCCGGAAGCAAAACCCGGCAGATTCTCCTTTGATGAAGGCAAATTTTTCAAATCTCTCAAACGGCAGGCACTTTCCGGCAAAGCATTGAGTGAAAAGCAGTTGTCCGCACTCAAGAAAATGGCGGTCAAATACCGCAGTCAGCTGACGGATGCCGACGCCGTATTTTCAGCATTGCAGATAACTGAAGAAAAACCGGCTGAAACCGGTAACGATACCGAAAAAATATCCGCATTGCTCAAACAGCTTTCAAAGGTCGGAAATTGGGCGGTACCGGAGAAGAAAGGACGTTTTGCCTTTGATGAAAAGAAATTCTATCAATCAATTTCCAATCAGTTCAATGAAGGCAAAACCTTGAGTGCCAAACAAATTGCAGCATTGGAAAAACTGGCGGCAAAATATCAGGAGCAGGCATGACTATGAAAGAAAATGATCCGCAGAAAAAAACTTTTGTATCAAAAGTAAAATCCTGGTTTTCTTCAAGAAAAAAAGACGATTCCGGCAAAGAAAAGAAGCGTTCTCTGCCGAAAGTACTGCTTGGAGTGTTTTTGTGGATAATTGCGGCTCTTATGGCATGTACTTTGCTCATCCTTATCTTCATCGACCCGTTATTGGATTTTTCCGTAACAACGGTCGGTTCCGGAGTTACCGGCTTGAATATAACCCTTGACAATATAGAATTGTCGCTGACCGACGGAACATTCAAGATCGTCAATCTGAAAGTAACCAATCCCGAAGGTTTTGAGACGGAAACGATGCTTGAACTGGGAACTTTTTATGCTTCATGGGATAATGACTCATTGCTTACCGATAAAATCATCGTCCACAATATAGAAGTAAGAAAGCTCTATGTCAATGCGGAAGTTTCAGATAAAGGGAAATTGAACTTTATTGCATTGGCTGAAAAATTTATCAAACCGCAGACCGAAGGTAAAAAGGAACCGGAAAATCCGGCTCCTTCTGCTCCGCCGCCTCAGGTCTGGATCGAAAAATTCAGTATTGAAGATTTCAAATTCAACTGGACAGACAAGCGCAAAGAGTTTTCTATCGACGGTTTCGGTGCGGCACTGGAAAAACTTGAAGGTTCTCTTACCGAAGGCGGCATTGCGATACGCAATATCAAAATCGCCAATCCGGGAAGTTTCAATATCCGCGAACTTCTGGCGATTGAAAAAATCGATATCGAACTTGATGCTCCGACATTGTACTCCCCTGCCCCGAAAATAAACAAAGTTGCGGTATCCGGATTATCAACGTGTGCGGAGTTCAATAAAAGCGGCGACTTCAACGTTCTTTTGCTCGTGGATTCAATGGAAAACCTTTTCCCTGCTGCAGCGGTTGAGAAAGAAGAAAAACAAGCTCAAGCTCCGGCAGAAGAAACAAATGACAACGGGAACACTCAGCCCCAGGCGGAATTGAAAGCACTCTCCTTATCCGGCTGGTTCCATTTGGAAGATGACCGTTTGAGGATCCCGGTAAAAATTCCACTTGCCTACGCGATGACCGATTTTCAATTCATAGACACAGGTGACATAGAGATTCTTCCGTTTCTCCGCAAACAGGCGGAATTTCTGAAAAAGACCTGCTCCGGAGTCACCAATGCAGATCAGCTGGCACTCAACTTTTTCTCAAATGCTGCTGAATCCGGAGTTAAATTATTCAAGTCTGCCGGTCAGGCTATCTGGGATGGGGCAGGAAAAGCCGGAAACGTACTGGTCGACGGCGGCAGTGCCATCGTTGACGGAAGCGGCAAAATGCTTGAGTCCACCCACAAATCCGGAAAAAAAGTGATCAATAAAATCGTCGATATCTTCGACTGATATATCAACGCAAACAAAACGTGCGTTCAAATCACCAGCTTGAACGCGCGTTTTATTTTGGCAATGTCCCGAATTTTGTGAAACCCGGGCAGAAGCATATAAACAAACATTTCTGTTAACGTGAGGCAATTTCAAAAACTTTATTTTATTCCGGGAAATATTCAAGTTCTGTTTCCAGCACAACGCACAGCTGAAGATCATTGTTCATCCGGTTCTTTCATCATGGAAAAACATTTATCTCCGGCAACAATAATGTGGTCTATCAGCGTTATGCCGATTTTACACAAACTTTTTTTCAAAAGAATCGTTGACTTGACATCTGCTGATGAAGGCAGGAGATTACCCGATGGATGATTATGAGCGAGTATAACTTTTTTCGCCCGGCACAATCCTGCAGCTTTACAGATCAATTTTGTCAAAGAAGTGTTCACTGAACTTGCTGTTCCGTTAAAACATTGCGTTGTCAGCAAACGGCATTTGCCGTCAAGAAGAAACATGCAGAATTTTTCATCATAAAAGTCATTGCATAAATATCTGACATAATCACAAACTTTGTCCCAGTTTTCATAATCGAAGTATTCCGGAGGATCTACCCGGTTGATCTCTTTACTCAATACACCGATCAAATTCAGCAATACAGCAGTTGATCTGCCGACACCTTTGACTGACATCAATTCATCGACCGGAGCATTAAAAACTCTTTTGAATGAACCGAAGGAGTTGAGCAATTCTTTGGCAAGAGGTTTTACATCACGCCTCGGGATGGCGTAACAAAGCAATAATTCAAGTAATTCATGATCCCAAAGAGCAGATTTACCGGCAGCAATGAATTTTTCACGTAAACGTTGCCTATGCCCACTGTTATCAAGCATAATCCAGCATCCTTTTTCACATATTGATATTGTTATGCAAAATTGAATTTTCCTCAAAATCAGGGATTAATTTATCACAATTTTCCAAAAAATCCACTTATATCATCAAAAATTTTCCAAAAATTACAAATAAAACAGTGTAATATTGGCAAAATCCGTTTTTTTGTGCTATATTTACATGATATACTTTTGCAATGGAGATGACTTTTTATGATAAAAAAAATTTGGGGTTCAACGGCAATGATAATTGCCACAATTCTGTGGGGAGTTGCGTTTTCCGCACAGAGCCGGGGGATGGATTATCTGCACCCGATGCTTTTTACCGCACTGCGTTCTGCTGTCGGTGTCGGGGCTTTGTGCATCGTCATTATGGTTATTGACTTTTTCAGAGAAAAACGTATTACCTTCTGGGGTACTGCCGCAACTTCAGCAGAAAAAAAAGAATTGCTCACCGGCGGAGTGTGGTGCGGAGTCGTACTGGCGGTTGCCAGCGTTCTTCAGCAATACGGAGTCAAATATACTTCCGCCGGAAAAACAGGATTTCTGACTGCGCTCTACATTGTCATCGTTCCGGTATTGGGTATTTTCCTCAGAAAAAAGACCACTTGGCTGCTCTGGCTGGCAGTCGCTCTTGCATTGAGCGGAGCATATCTGCTTTGCGGCGGCATCGACTCCGTGAATAAAGGTGAATGGTTCGTTATCGGCTGTGCCTTCATTTACTCGCTGCACATTCTGGTAATAGACCGTTATGCGCCCAAGTGCGACAGTGTCCGGTTGTCATGTGTACAATTTGTCGTTGCGGCAATACTTACATTTTTCGGAGCATTGGTAATGCAGGAGCCATGCAGCAGAGAACTGATAAGTTCATCCATGCCCTTCTGGATATTCTGCGGAGTCGGTTCCAGTGCTGCGGCATTTACGCTGCAAATCGTTGCCCAGAAATATCTGCATCCGGTAACAGCAACACTGCTTATGAGTCTGGAATCGGTTTTCGCTGTACTCGGCGGCTGGATATTCCTCCATGAGATACTTTCCCCGCGTGAACTGCTGGGCTGTTTTGTGATATTTGTATCGGTCATAATTTCACAAATCCCCCTGCCGGAAAAAAAACGGCAAACGGAGAACGGCTGATGGCGGGCATACAAACTCTGACAAAGACCCGGATAACCGGAGAGATCAAACGTATCCGTTTTGAAAACCCGGATACCGGTTTTGCCGTGTTCACCATTGCTTGCGATGATGATTCCGAACACACAGTCAAAGGTGAAGTTCCCGGAATAAAAGAAGGAATGAACATTGAAGCAGAAGGATATTTTGAAAATCATCCGGAGTTCGGACGGCAATTCAAAATCGAATCATCGCGGATAGTGCCGCCGTCGACAACAGACGGCATCGCCCGTTTTCTCCGCCATTCGATTCCGGGGATCGGTCCCAAAACCGCCGCTGCCATTGTCAAAAAATTCGGAAAAGATACCGTTTCCGTACTCGATCTTTATCCCAAACGCATTATGGAAGTCGAAAAAATCGGCAAAGGTAAAGCAAAAAAAATCATCGAAGCATGGAAAAGCTCCAAAGGCAGGAGAGATGATTTGATTTATCTGCAAGGGCTCGGTATAACCCCGGCATATTGCGCGCGGCTCTTCAAACGCTACGGTGATGAAACAGTCGCAAAAGTCCGCAGTAACCCGTATCAGCTGGCTCAGGATGTTGACGGAATCGGATTTCTCAAAGCCGACGCCATTGCACGCGGTATCGGATTTGCAGCTGATTCCCCGCTGCGTATGCTTGCTGCGGCAGTGTACTCTCTCAATGAACTCATCGGCGAAGGTCACGTCTGCTGTCCGGTGGATGAACTGACAGAAGTCACCGCAAAACTTACCTCGCAAAGCAGAGAGTGTGCAAAAGCAGGTATCACTCAAGCTCTTGAAAAACGTCTGCTGTTTGAACTTGACAACTGCATATACACTCCTTTCACCGCCCGTGCAGAACTGCAGCTGCCGCGCATGATAGCTGCGCTGGCAAAGGCGGACAAATTCCCCGGGGAAAAACTGAAAAAGATTTCTCCCCGCAGTGACTTGCAGCTTGACGAATTGCAGAAACAGGCTGTTGAGTCACTTTATTCCCGACCGCTGAACATTATAACCGGCGGTCCCGGTGTCGGAAAAACGACAGTCATCGGTGAAATCGTCCGCCGGGCAAAGGCGGCAAAATTGAAAATAATGCTTGCCGCCCCGACAGGCAGAGCGGCGAAACGCCTCAGCGAAAGCTGTTCGATTCCGGCAAAAACCATTCACCGGATGCTGCTGTTCGACCCGTCCACGATGAAATTCAATTTCAACCGCGACCGGAAACTTTCAGTGGATCTGCTTATCGTCGATGAGGTATCCATGCTGGATATAATCCTTGCCTCAGCTCTTTTTGCAGCGGTTCCGGAAAATTGCTCCGTTGTTCTGGTGGGGGATTCCGATCAGCTCCCCTCGGTAGGTCCGGGAAATATCCTTTCTGACTTCATGAACAGCGGATTATTCGGAGTAACCAGATTGACTAAAATATTCCGTCAGAGTGAAGGCAGCCGGATCATCACCAACGCCCACCGGGTAAACAGCGGTCTTCTGCCTCAGAACTCGCGCTTGAAGGAAAATGAACTTGCCGACTTCTACTGGATAGAACAGGATGATCCGGAAAAAGTTGCCGACATGATCGAAAAACTTGTCAGCGACCGGATCCCGGAACGGTTCAAATTCGACCCGATGAACGATATCCAGATACTCTCTCCTATGAATCGCGGTGAATGCGGAACTGTTGCGCTTAACAGCCGGTTATCAGCGCTTTTACGCGGAGAAGATGTGCCTTGGTTCCAATTCGGCAGCAGCATATTCAAGCTCGGCGACCGCGTCATGCAAATTGCGAACAACTACGATAAAAACGTCTTCAACGGCGATATGGGACAGATAATCAAACTTGAGGAAAATGCAAAAAAATTCCATGTCTGTTTTGACGAAGACCGTTTTGTTGAATACAATTTTGACGAAGCAAATCAACTCAGTCTGGCGTATGCAGTGACGATCCACAAATCGCAGGGCAGTGAATTTTCTGCGGTGATAATACCGATCCTGACTCAGCACTTTGTCATGCTTCAGCGGAATTTGCTTTACACCGGAATGACCAGAGCAAAAAAATTGCTGATTCTCATCGGCTCACAAAAAGCTGTTGAGCTGGCTGTCCGCAACACCAGAAAAAGACCGCGTTACTCCAATTTGCTGCAACGACTGACCGAAGCGGCACAAAATAATATTTTTTGAAAAAATATTACAAAAAAGTTGCAAAACAGAATATCACCGTGTATCTTTAGTAAGATGCAATTTTCTGAATCTTTAACTGAGGAGATAACAATGTTTACCAAAAAATCGCTTGTACTGCTTTTCACTTTCTGTCTGATAACGGCACTTTCTGCAAAAGAGTTGAAAGTATTGATGATCGGCAACAGTTTTTCCATCTGCGTGGGCAAATTCCTGCCGCAAATCGTCAATGCAGAAAAAAAGCACAAACTCATCCTGACCAGCGCCTATATCGGCGGATGCCCGCTGGAAAAACATTACAAAAAACTTCTTGAAGCAGAAAAAGACCCGAAAGTGACTCCTTACAAAGTAACCGTCTGGGATTCTGAAAAAAATCCGGCAAAGGGTGAAGCTGTTCAGGGCAACGTGAATGAACTGCTCAAAAACAATCAGTACGATATCATCACCATTCAGCAGAGCAGTACCAAAAGTTTTGACTTCACAACCTTTGAACCATACGTTTCTGAGTTGATAAAATATATCCGCAAATACCAGAAAAATGCGGAAATCGTTATCCAACAGACCTGGGCATACCGGGTGGATGCACCGAATTTCAAAAAATGGGGGTTCGATCAGAACGGAATGTATGAAAAAGTTTCCGGAGCATACCGGAAGCTGGCAGATTCTTATAAACTTCGGGTGATCCCCATGGCTGATGCCGTTCAGAACTTCCGTGCTGATTCTCCGGTCAAATACAAACCGATCGACCAATCCGTCGTTTACGAAGAACCGGCATTGCCATCGTTTGCCGGCGACGTTGTCGGAGTCTCGTTGTGGCAGACCAACCGCAAAACCAAACAGCGTTATGTCCATCACGATTACTCACACTTGAATACGCAGGGACATTACATGCAGGCGGCACTCTGGTACGCATTTCTGTTTGATGAAGATGCGAACAATATCACATTCATCCCCAAAAAATTCCCGGCAGAAGATGCAAAACTGCTCCGTTCCTGCGCACAGAAAGCGTTGACAAACTATCAGCAGGTAAAAAAATAAGACAATGTTCAGAGATTTTTTCAAAGGAGTATCATTCATTGCCAGAGGGTGGAACGCTTTTTTCCGCGATAAAAAAACATGGCGTTATGCACTTATCCCATGGCTGCTGATGTCATGTATTTACGCAGTTGCGGTATACGCTGTCTTTTTCTTTGCCGGAAAAATTTCTGAGATGCTTGCAGAATCATTTGCAAACTTACCATCCTGGCTGGGCAGCAGTTTGAATTTCATCATAACCGCCGGCGGAGCGGTGATCGTACTGCTGCTGCTTTCCACTGCTGTATGCTTTGTTTATGAACTTTTGGGTTCACTCTTTTTTGACGCACTGACAGGGTATTATGAGCATAAAAAATATGGTACACTCCCCCGGAAAATGAGTTTTTCTGAAAATCTCCGTTATGCCGTTGATTCGCTCAGTTTCGGAATCCGTTCCGCAATGATTTTTGGCGTGCTGTTTATCTGTTCTCTGATAATTCCGTTTGCCGGACAAATCATTATGTTCCTGATAATGGGATATTACTTCGGAATATCTTACATGATAAGCACCGCAGTAAATAATCACTTTACAGTAAAGCAACTTGAAAAACTCTGTTCCGGGAAAACAGCACTGGTCACCGGATTCGGAACTGCGGCATATTTTCTGCTTACCATCCCGCTGACTACACTTTTTGTTCTCCCCGCACTGGTGTTGGGAGCATCGGAACTTTTCAATGAAGAAATAAAAAAAGGAATCTCATAATGGAATTTATTTTCCGTCTGCTTTTGTGTATTATTTTTCCGCCGCTTGCTGTTTTTGACAAAGGGTGCGGAGCAATGCTCCTGGTTCTGCTCTTTACTTTTTTCGGGTGGCTGCCGGGGACGATACTCGCTCTGTTGTTTTGCCTTAAAGACCGCCGCTGACAGAGAGAAAGGAACTGTATTGAAATGGCACAAATGATTCCAGTTGAATGTGATTTGTCAAAAAGACCGATGTCGGAACAAATCGTTTTCAAATATATCAAAGAGGGCTTGTCTGACCGTTGGAAGGTTTTTCACTCCTTTGATTATCTGACCTGTGACCCAAATTACAAACTCTGGGATGGAGAAATCGACTTTTTGCTTTTTCATCCGGAATACGGTATTCTGGTGATCGAAGTAAAAGGCGGAGCAATTTCCTACCGCAACGGTCAATGGTATCAGGAAGATAAAGTGATATCTCCGGTCGAACAGGCAAAGAAAAACAAATATGCAGTCCGCAAACTTTTGCAGGACAGATTGCTGAAAGCAATTCCGTTGAAGTTTGCCCACGCGGTTTGTTTTCCATCCTGCGGCAATCAGCAGGTTTGGCCGGTGGAAGCTCAGGATATCGTTCTGACCAAAGATTCTCTGCCGCACATTGAAGCATTTGCCCGCCAGCTGCTTGAAGATACACCGCTGCCGGACTCGATATGCGGAACGATCCATGAATCAGAAATCATGAATGTGCTTTCTCCCGTATTTGAGTATGGAACAAAACTGGAAGAACGGATCGATGTCGAAAAAAAGCAGTTTTTCATGCTCACTGAACAGCAGTGCGCTCTGCTTGATGCTTTTGAAAATTACCGCAGATTGCCGGTCTGCGGATGTGCCGGTTCCGGAAAAACGATCATGGCAATAAAAAAAGCCAAACGGCTTGCCAGTCAGGATAAGAAAGTTCTTCTGCTGTGTTACAATCAACTTCTGGCAAAAATTTTGAAACGCACAGTGGAAGATTTTCCGCAGATCAAAGCGGCTGCATTTTTTGATTTATGCATTGAACTTCTGAAAATCCCCGAAGATCAGCTTGCTCCGTACCGGGATAATCCACGGCTGTACAATGAAGTATTGCCTCAACTGTTGAAAAAACATATTGAGCAAACCTGCCTCTATTACGATGCGGTCATCGTGGATGAAGGTCAGGACTTCAATCAGGAAGCATGGTCGGTAATATCTATGCTTCCGGAAGAAGACGGACATTTTTATGTGTTCTATGACCCGGATCAGAATATTTACACCAGTGCTCTCCAACTGCCGGATTTCGGTGTTCCTCCGGTGATATTGAACAGAAACTGCCGGAATACCAAAAACATTTTCAATGAATTAAAACCGTATCAATCTGTTGCAAGCTCTGTAATGGAAAGTTCCCCGGTCGGGGCGCAAGTCCGGACGATACACGGCAACTGCCGCCGCAATCTTGAAGCCGAACTTGACCGCTTGATGATTTTTGAAAAAGTTCCTCCGCAGAATATTGTTATCCTCGGCGCTCATTCGCTCAAAAACACCTCCATCGGTGATGATCAGCGGGTGGGACGTTACCGGATCGTATCGACGGCATCTCCATTGAAAAAACTTGAAGTCCGTTACTTCACGTTTATGAAATATAAAGGTTGCGAATCGCCGGTAGTGATCCTGCTTGATGTGGATGATGATGATCTGCGCTGGAAAAACCGCCGCGGAATTTATACCGCGATGAGCAGAGCGGTAAATGAATTGATTATACTGTACAAATAACAACAGGCTGCTGTAATTGATTCATGCAGCAGCCCGTAATTTAATGACAGAAAAATCAGCATAACTTTTCCCAGTGAAAAAGTTCAAGACTTTCACCGGGTTTGCTCCAGTCAACAACCAATTCCCAATCGCCGCACGGGATTTTCACAACTCTGCCGGCAGTGAAATCATCTGTCACACTCAATGCCGGAGTTGAAAAGAAACCGCTCCGCATTTTTTCAAACGCTTCAAGTTTGCTTATTGCCGGCTGCAAATCATGACCGCCGCCGGGATAATAAACAACTTTATGCTCCTTGCCGAGAGCTGCAAGTCTGGCAACAAGTTTTTCCGTATGTTCATAATGCGGAACAGTGGTATCTCCTGTTCCATGCTCAAGGAACAGCGGAGTATTTATCAATTCAGCATGTTCAAGAACATTGCGGCAGGCAAGCTCACGGTCATCAAAACTTCTTCCCGCCCATCCGATCTCCTGTTCTGTCAACCGGGTAAGCGGACTTGACGCGTAAACCGCCGCAAAAGTATTTGGCGCATAAATTGCTGAAAGCAATGCCATCCAGCCCCCCTGACTGCCGCCGTAATGAACAGTGCGGCTGCGGTCACATGCCGGATAAAGCTGATAAACATACCGCAGACAGTTCAGCACGTCAAACAACTGCATAAAACTTGCATCATAAGGGATATATGCGCCCCAACCTGTAACAGGATCAAAATCATAACCGCTCATACGGTATTCCGCAGAAACACAAATGCGTTTTTCGCTTTCGCAAGAGGCTTCCATTTTATCAATATGCTGGAAACGGTTTCCTCCCCAGCCATGGGTAAACAGCGCAAAAGAAGTTTTGTCCGTTACGGTATCCGGAATCATTACCACAGCGGTAATACTTTTGGTATAATGTACGGAATTGACTGAAGGAACAGTAATTTCAAATCTCTTCACTTTTCGTCGATCTGTCCTCTGATAACAAATTTTGACGGCATCGTAGCGCGCTGATATTCAACAGAAGCTCTGCCGAAAAGCATCGCTCCGCCTACGACATAATTTTTGGGACAACCGATCATCTTTCTCAACTGCGGAATAAGACGGAAAGCATATTCCGCAAATCCGCACCAGCATGTGCCGACACCCAAACTCTGAGCGAACATATCAAATTGTGAAAGCGCTATCACCTGATCTGTTTTACAGCATGGAGCTTTCTTCGGAGCCATAACTATAATCAAATGCGGCGCTTTGCGGTAAATAACATCCGCTCCGGCAAGCACACTGTCAAAGTAACGGCGGTAACGGGGCAACAGCAATCCCATAATACCGCTTTTGATAAGGAATCTCACCCAACGGTCACTGACCGCTTTGAATTGAGCGATCTCATCTTTGCCGGCGATAAAAAATTGCAATCCGTGATTATTGCATCCGGTCGGTGTCCAGTGAAGAATATTTTTCAACCGTTCAAGGATTTCCGGCGGCAATTCTTCCTCTGTGAAACGGCGGATACTGCGGCGCTGACGGATGAGATTTTCCATTTTATCAACTTCCGGCAGCTCTCCGGCAGCCGGACAATCTGCGGCAGTTACTCCGTCAATGCTCAAAGCTCCAGTCGGGCAAATTGCGACACAGTGCTGACAATGGATACAAGTCTCTGTCCCATCAACTGCGAAACGGGGAACTTTTTCCTCTTTATCAAATTCGATCGCTTTTACCATGCAGTCTTTTGCACATTGGGCACAGCCGGTGCAAAGTTTTTTGTCAACTTCCATCTTTCACCCCATAAGCAAACGTATCGAAGCGGCAATAACCAGAATCTGAATGATCGTTTCAAAAATCTTCTGCGGCATCTTGCGCAATAAAACGATTCCGAGAAAACCGCCCAGAATGATACAAGGCAGCATACAAAGATCAAGTTTCACCGATTCAAGTGTAACTCTGCCCTCAAAGGCAAAAATCGGCAGTTTGAGCCAGTTCAGAATCAGAAAAAACCATGCACAAGTTCCCATATACGTCTCTTTGGGCAGCTTCATTGCCAGAAGGTAAAGCGAGGATATGGGACCGGCGGCATTGGCAAGCTGAGTTGTTGAACCGAGAAGGATTCCGTAAAATCCCGACCAGCCCATACCGCTTGGAATCTGCTCCGGAGCAAGGCGTTTACGGATAAATCCCAACACCATAAGGGCAAGAACGATTCCGCCGATAGTGCGTTTCATAACAGAACCGTCTGTGGGGATATAACGCAGAATGATACTGCCGATAACAATACCGCACAACGCCCACGGCAGAAGCCGCAACAGAACTTTCCAATCAGCTTTTTTACGGTAATAGGCAACCGCAACGATATCAGCCAGAGCCAGCATTCCGAGCTGTACGCCTGTTGACATACGGGTTTCAAAAACAAGTGTCAGCATCACAACAGGCAAAACTCCCAAACCGGGAATAGCGGTTTTATTGATACCGATAAGCATTGCCGCAATGATCAGCACAACAAGCTGAGTACTGTCCAATGACAGGATCACATCAAACATGATTTCAACTCCTTAAAAAATAAAAGCGGCTGAGCGCAAAACTTGTGTGTTTTTGCAGGGGTGCTAACGCCGCCCCCTGCACCCCTGGCGCCCGCGCATGCGGGATTTTGTACTGGCAAGTGGTATGCGTGTGTGGTGGTGGTTCGACTCATGTGTCGCAAAGTTTCACC
>SUWE01000056.1 GCA_015061615.1 Lentisphaerota bacterium | reverse complement strand
GCAATAACAAGCAGGCACAAAAATTAATTTCACTTGCAACTCAAAAGCAGGATGAAATTTCAGAATTACTGAAGAATGCAAATAATTCTGGCGATAAATGGGAAGATGTTTTGAAATATGCTAAAGAGATTTTGAAACTTGAAAGTTCCAATAAGAATGGAGCCGATTTGATTATAAAAGCTAATAAAGGGATGGTGAACCGTGCATTGGAATCCGCCCGCAGTTTTCGAAATAAAGACTGGCAGAAAGTTCTTGAACATGCTGAAGCGGCATTGGCAATAGATGCTTCAAATCGCGAAGCTGAAGAGTTGAAACAAGAGGCAGAAGATTATTTGAAACCGACGCTTGAAATTATTGCGATGGTTGATGGCAAACGGGTTCCTGCGACAGTGAAATTCGGCAGTCAGAGTGAAAATACTTATAACAATATATTCCGTAACTTGCAGGAGAACCGACGGTACAAAGGGAGTTTGAGTTATCAGGCGGGTGAAGCGGAATATGTCGGAGATATTGCGTTTACCTGCAACTGGCGCGGACCTAAAAAGATGCCGGTTACATTGAAAAAGATTGTATTCAACGGCATTGTTGATCTTCCTGATGGTGTAACACTTGAAATGGTGAAAATCAAGGCAGGAACTTTTACGATGGGCAGTCCATCAGGGGAGCAGGGGCGTGATAGTGATGAAGTACAGCATAGAGTAACATTGACCAGAGATTACTGGTTGGGCAAATTTGAAGTTACCCAAGCCCAGTGGCAAGCGGTGATGGGTAATAATCCATCGTATTTCAAAGGAGATTCCCGACCAGTGGAAAAAGTGAGCTGGAATGAGGCAAAAGAATTTTGCAATAAACTTAATACGATTTACGCGGGGAAACTTCCTGCGGGTTATAAGTTTGATTTACCGACGGAAGCCCAATGGGAGTATGCTTGTCGAGCGGGAACAACAACTTCTTTGAACAGCGGTGAAGATATGCGCATATTGGGTACTAATAATTCCCCTAATTTGGATAAAGTTGGTTGGTACGGTGGAAATTGCGGTCAGGATTTTGATTTGACATCAGGATATGATATATCGAGCTGGAAAGAAAAACAATATTCTGACCGAAAAGGTGGAACTCATCCTGTAGGTCAAAAGCTCCCCAACAAGTGGGGGTTGTACGATATGCATGGTAATGTATTTGAGTGGTGCAGCGATTGGTATGGCAGTTATAATGGCGATGCTGTTGACCCAGTTGGTCCATCTTCTGGCTCGGGCCGCGTGGGCCGTGGCGGCGGCTGGAGCTGCGACGCCAGTATCTGCCGTTCTGCGGATCGGGTCAGCGACGGCCCCGACGATCGCTTCTACTACTTCGGCTTCCGCCTCGCGCTGGTGCGTGCTGATTAAGTGGCATAGTCAACTGGGAATTTTGAGAATGCTGAACGCGGCACATAAAATTCGTCCGACTTGTCCGACCAGTCCGACTTGTCCGACAAAGTGCCGCCCCCTAAAGCTTGCAAGCCACAGATGGCATCAAGACAGGTGCGGCTCTGCCAGCAATTTACGGCAGCATTCCGCACGGAGAATGTCAATATCTCCTTCGGAGTGTTCGCCGGTTTGTCTTTTCTGCAAATGTGCCGCTCCGATAGCAATAAACAGCTCATTTACTTTATGGATATCCATTAAAGTGAAAAGATTCATATCCACGCCGACACGCAGACCTGAAAGGCAATTCATTGCTTCTTTGAAGGATATTTTGTAGCTGTGACGCAGCAAGCCGTATGATCTGCCGACATTGTCAAATATTGCATACCGGTTGTCTTCAAGCAGTTTCCGCCGTGCATGTTTTTCCTGTTGTATGAGCTGTTTTATGACAGATGACAGATTGTCTATTATTTTTGTTTCACTTTCGCCGAGGGTGCTTTGATTGGAAATCTGAAACAGATTGCCGCAATTATCCGAGCCTTCCCCGAAAATCCCCCTTACTGCCATGTGCAGTTTGGCTATCCCCTGAACTGTTGATGCGATTTGACCGGTCAACACCAATCCGGGCAGATGAAGCATTACAGATGCTCTCATCCCGGTGCCGACATTGGTCGGACAACTGGTGAGGAATCCAAGCTGGTCATCGAAGGCATACTCCAAGTGACAGCCAAGTTCATCGTCGGTTTTACTGATATGTTTCCAGACTTCTTCCAACTGGAATCCGGGACGGATCGCCTGGATACGCAGCTGATCTTCTTCATTGACCATAAGAGAACAGGTTTCTCCGGGGCAGACAAACAGTGCCCTGTTTTGCGGATTGCGGATGAAGTCCGGGCTGACCAGACGTCTTTCAAGAAGCAGCTTCCGGTCGATATCCGAAAGTTCTTCAGGAAGAAAATACATCATTTCTTTGCCGCCGAGGGTTTCTGTACCTTTTGCCGCAAGGGTGACAACGGAGGATATTTCCTGCAAATTTTGCGGAGATGCCGCAGTGGGGAAGGGGTATCCCTTGATATTTCTTGCCAGACGTATCCGGCTGGATATGGCTATGTCATCATCCGGACCGGAATCATCAAGAAAACTTACGGGATTTTTCAACAGTTGGTCGACTGATGAGGTGATCATCGGTTATCCTCCATCTCATTCAACTCCTGCTGAAGAATGCTGATTCTGTCACGGCAAACTGCCGCAGCTTCATATTCTTCGGCGGCGATCAATTTTTTAAGTTCTTTTCTCAACTTTTCCAACTCATGTTGTTTGATTGCCGGCGAGGCATTTACGACACCTTTGGGACGTTTGCCCAAATGTATTGCTCCTCTTTGAACTTGAGCAACGGCATTTTTTATCAGTCCGGAAAAAGTTTTGTAACACTCGGGACACCCCAGTTTTCCATCATTTTTTGCGATTTTGTCAGCTGTCCAGTGGCAAGCCGGACAAACTGCCGTATCTTTGTTTTCATTGCCGGACGGCTTCATTTGAGATGCGATCTTATCCACATTCATCAAAACATCTGCCAGATTGAACCCCAAGCCGGAAAGCAGATCAGACGGACCGTGCTGGCTTGCACACTCCTGACAAAGGTGCAAGTCGGTACATTTGTTATTATGAAATTCCTTTATATGGACTGTTGCTTCATTTTTTTTGCATTTGTCGCAAAGCATATTTTATCCTCCGGAGTTTTTGCTGCTCTATACTATACCTCTAAAACAATAAAAATGCAAATTTCCTGCAATCAAGGGTTGAAAAAACTTTTTTTATATGCTATTTTATCACGTTGTCAACTTTCCTGATTATGGAAAGATCCGTTTTTATGTTTTGGTTAACTTGAGGCTGAATATTTTATGGGCAGTATTGACGATCCTGGACCTCGACGGTGCAACTCCGCCGTGCGGGGAATTATTTCAGCCGCCAAGGCATGCTGATTCCACGTTAAAAAATCGTCGGAATTTTGCAATTTCCCCAAAAAAGCACTGCCGGAGCTTGCACTTGCGTGTTCCTCTTGAATCCGTATTACCGCGGGAGGAATGAAAAATGTTAAAGTGTTATGATTTGAATGACGGCAGAGTCATCCGCTGTCCGGAAGGACAGCCGGGTATGATCCAAGTCTACAGTTGTCCCACCGATGAGGAGCGTTACTACCTCATTGAGCAGTGCGGTATCGACGAACATACCCTCAATTCTGCGTTGGACGAAGATGAGATAAGTCGTGTCGAATATGAGAGCAATCATGTTGCGGTCATTATGAAACGCCCCCGGGATATCGAAGTTGAGCGCCGGATGGCTTTCTGTGTGTCATCTCTCGGAGCTTTTCTGTTCCGGGATAAGATAATTGTTGTTCAATCCGAGCAGACCTCTTTATTCAAACACGGTCGTATGCCTTTGCGTGGAAACAGTGTCGCCGGTGTGCTTCTGCGTTTGCTTTATCATGCAACTCAGCATTTTCTTCAGCATTTGCGTTTGATACACAATATTTCTGATGAAATTGAAAAGAAGATCGAATATGCAGTGACAAATAAATCGCTTGTCAATGTCTTTTCTCTCAAAAAGAGTCTGACCTACTATGAGTCAGCGACAAGCGCCAATCAACTGTTGCTGGATAAATTGCGCAACGATGCTTCGCGTATCGGATTCAGAACAGAGGAACTTGAGTTCCTTGAAGATATCGGTATCGAAAATAAACAGTGCGACAATCTGGCAAAGATTTACGCAGAGACATTGGAAAATATGTCAGATGCCCGAACTTCCGTTGCCAGCAACAATCTTTCGATCATTATGAAATATCTTGCGGTCATCAATATCGTTTTTATGCCATTGACCGTTATTACCGGTATCGGAGGTATGTCGGAGTTTACCATGATGACCGAAGGAATCTGGTGGCCGCATGCTTATGCGGCATTGGTAGTTGTCATGGTTATTATCGGTTTTGTTACTTACAGGCTTGTTCACGATATCGGGGCGCCCCGCAACACAAGGAGACGTTAAAATGGCAAAAAAACTTAAAAAATTTGTCAGCGGCAATCCGGGGCGCAGAAGCGGTGAAAAGTTCCGCAGGGCAGTATGGCAGTTTGATAAATCTATTATTGCGTGCGTGCTGGTAATAATAGCTTCGGTTGCAGTGGCAGCGTGCGGAGATTTCTCTTTGCGTAGTTCTGGAGCAAATGGATTTGCACTGAATTTTCTCTGGCTGCCTGCTTGTCTGCCGTTGCTTTTTGCCGATGGAATCGCATCATGTCTCGGCGGAGGTATTCAGGCAGACGGCGTGTATTACGTTTATCTGCTTGGTATTTGTGATCTCGTTCTTGCCGCAGCTGTGTGGGGCGGTGTACGCTTTGCCGCTTTCAAAAAACAGAGTGGAAATATCCTTAAAACAGCCCGTGTTTTCGTGCTTATTATGGTTGTCTGGGGAATTTTTCAGCTTTTTTGCAGCGGATTGAAATTTACTTTGGATAAAAGTGAACTTGATGACACAGTAAGCGCTCAGGTTACTCCGGATCGCAAGTAATTTCTTTCAGTGCATCTTCGGCAAGAAGGCGGTATTTTTCCAATCCTTCGGCATCAAGATCTGGCGGTACGGCTATCGGCTTGCCGACGACCATTGTCAACTTTGAAAAAGGTTTGGGGATTTGAAATTCATCCCAGCTCCTGAGTTTCCAGCAGCGTGAACTGTTCAAGACAAACGGAACAAGCATTGCTCCGGTTTTTGATGCGACGGCGACCGGACCGCTTTTGATTTCATATTTCGGTCCACGCGGACCGTCCGGTGTGAATACGACATTGCGACCGGACTCTATTTCACGGATCGCTCCAAGCATGGCGTTGGCTCCCTTTCTGCTTGATGAACCGCGAAGCGCTTCAACTCCGAAAAATTTCATAAAATCTGCAAGATATTGACCATCGCGGGATGCGCTGATAACTGCCGAGGTGTTCCTCATTGCCTGTTTGGAAAAAGACATGCAGATAAAAAGCAAACGGTTGTGCCAGGTTATACAGACAAGACTGTGAGGATCGGAGGCAAGATTATGCGGATCTATCAATTCAAAGCGGTAAAGCAGCTTGAATGAAAGTTTCATCAGGGTCGCCGGAAACCAGTATATCCAAAGCGGTAATTTTTTTATCTGACGGAATTTATGTTTCAACGAACTCATCTTCTGTTCTTTCTTTTTATAGTTTTATCTGTTGTTTTCTGCGTTGGCAGAATTTTTAATTGATAGCTTTTTTGATTCCGGACACAATTCCGCAAGCCGGCAGTTGTTGCACTCCGGAGAACGGGCATGACACACCTGTCTGCCGTGGGTAATAAGCAAGTGGGAGAAATTTGTCCATAACTCAGGCGGCAACAGAGCATTTACTTCCGCTTCTATTTTTTGCGGATCACTGCTGGCTGTTATTTTCAACCGGTTGAGCAATCTGTTGACGTGGGTATCCACCGGAAAACCGGGAATATCAAAACAGTTGCCCAAAATCACATTGGCACTTTTTCTGCCGATTCCGGGCAGGGAGATCAATTCCTCCATTGTACAGGGAACCGTGTTGTTGAATTTTTCTGAGATCATTGCGGCGGCGGCAGAAAGATTGCGGCTTTTACTGCCGGATAAACCGCACGGATGAATGATCCTTTCAATTTCACCTACCGGCATTTTACTCATCGATAAAGCATCCGGTGCCGCTGCGAACAGTTCTTTTGTAACAATATTTACTCTTTCATCCCGGCATTGGGCGGAGAGCATGACTGCCGCAAGAAGCTGAAAAGGTGAATCATGTTTCAGCGGACACGAACATGTTCCGTAAGCTGCAAAAAGCAGATCATGGATTTTTTGCAGTTTTTCTTTTTTTCTCATCTGCCGCACATCCCGGCAAATTTAACACAACGGCGGTAGGCATCGTCAAGGAAAGCCTTCACTGCTGATTCCGGCTGTTGATTCAACGGATAAGCCGGAACCATGAATTCCGAGTGTTTGAGGTGCAGTTCAAAATTCAACACTCCAGTGTATCCGGAATCTTTGATTATTGCGGCAGTTTTATCCCAGTTCAGGGTGCCGGTGAAAGGTGAAGTGTGTTTGTCAACCAGACCGTCATTGTCGTGTATGTGCAGTGAAATGATTCTTGACCGGTATTCATAACAGTCATCAAGCTGATTGCGTAACTCGATGTTGGCATGTCCGGTATCGAAGCAGAAACCGAAAAGTTCAGGAGAATAATTGTCCAGAAGATAACGCTGAAACTCCCATGTGTCTCCCGGCATATTTTCAAAAGCTATGCGTATTTTATATTTTTCGAGTACGGGAACAAGTTCATCCATGCTGCGCAGCAGTGAAGCAAACTGGGAGCGTTTGTATGTTATTTCTTCAGGGGAGGAATTGGTCTTTATACGCGGTTGATGCATAACCAGGACTCCGGATGCCTCAAGTTCCTGCATCATTTCGATACGGTTGATCATCAACTCGATACCGGCTTTCCGCTGATATTCGATGGGAGAAAAGAAACTCTTTTCTGCGTTTGCGCAACCATGAACATCCTGCAATTTCAAATTATAAGTTTTCAGCATCTCTTTTATTGCCGCCAACTCATATTTGCCGTATGCAAAATCACTGTTCCAATGGTGGCTCCAGAGCAGATGGGTGAAACCTGCCTCGCTGATCTGCCGCAGGGAGCTTTCCGGATCACCGTTGCTCAACACGATATTGGTCGATACAGATAAATCCATTTGCTCCTCACTCTTCAGGTTTTGCATCGCGGTTCATCAGAGCGCTGATTGCCTCTTTGACGGAACGGTTTTCATAAATTATCCGGTATATTTCGTCGATGATCGGAGTTGAAACATTCAATTTCTGAGCCAATGCTTTAGCTCCTTTGGCAGTCGGAACTCCTTCGGCAACAACCATGCCCATTTCATTTTGGATCTCTGCCATGCTTCTGCCTCTGCCAAGTTCCTCGCCGACATGACGGTTGCGGCTGTGTCCGCTGCAGCAAGTCACGATAAGATCTCCGATGCCGCTCAATCCGGCGAATGTTGAGCGTTGTCCGCCGAGTGCTTCGCCGAGTCTGCCCATTTCAAAAATTCCGCGGGTCATCATTGCCGCTTTGGGATTATCTCCCAGTTTCATTCCGTCTATGATGCCGGCGGCGATCGCCATAACATTTTTGAGGGCTCCACCGAGTTCCACACCAACGACATCGTTAGAGGTGTACACACGGAAATTTTCGTTCATCATCAATTTTTGAACTGCCTGTGCCGACTCTGTGTTTTCGGCGGCAGCAACGACCGCAGTCGGAACTCTGCGGGATACTTCCTCTGCATGGCTGGGACCTGAAAGATCGACAAAATCCACACTGCCAAGCTCATCGGAAACGATTTCGCTTATGCGTTTCCAGGAATTTATTTCAATACCCTTTGCAACGTTTATCAACGGAATGGAATTGTCGAATGCCGGAGCAAGTTTTTTGAGAACGCCGCGTAAAAACTGGGTCGGGGTCGCCAAAAGCAACATATCCTGACCGGCAGCAGCTTCTTCAAGACTGCTGCATAATTCCAGTTCTTCCGGCAGTTTTACGCCGGGAAGGAATTTGAAGTTTTCCCTTCTGCTGCGCATTTCTTCCAGATAATCCGGGAAAGCTCCCCATATTTGGACTTTGTGTCCATTGGCAAGCATGTTGAGAGCTAACGCAGTTCCCCATGCACCGTCACCGATAACTGAAACTTTCATATATTCGATATTTCCCTTCAGATTAACATTTCGTTTTTTGTCAAATGAAATATACACCATGAAAGACTCTTTTCAAGGGATTTTTTTATATTTCTGCAATAAAATAGGGGTTATTTGTGAAAAAAATCTTTTTTGTCACTTGAAAAAAAGTGCAGTGCAAGTTACATTAACACAAAGGTTGGAATTGTTGTGTTTGACAAATTCAAAAAAATGGAGAGAAATTATGCCCGATATCAAGCAGATTCTGAATGACGAAATCCGCCGTTTAGCCAGAAAAGAGCTTAAAGCGGCATTGGCGCCACTTGTCAAGCAAATCAGCGATCAGCGTAAAATCATTGCCGGTTTGAAGAAAGAACTTGCCGCTTTGGCATGTGAGAAAAAAGCGGCAAAAGAGGTGTGTGCTGAAACAGTTCCGGTTCAGGAAGATCCCAAAAAACTCCGTCTCAGTCCGGATGGAATTTTGAAAATCCGTACCAAATTAAAACTTTCACAGGAAAAGTTTGCGGTACTGCTCGGTGTATCCGGGCATACTGTGAGTTTGTGGGAATCAGGGAAAGTCGCTCCCCGTGCCAATGCCAAAGCAGCTATCTGTGCTTTGCGCAGTGTCGGAAAAAAAGAGCTTAAACGCCGTTTGGCGGAACTTTGTAAAGAAACAACAGAAAACGAACAATAAATTCAGGAGAAATAATAATGGCTTATACTGTTGATACCCTTTTGGACACCCTCGAAGAAAATATGATGAAGACCGAGGATTCTCTTTCCACTTCGTTTGCTGCTATCCGTACCGGGAAAGCCTCACCGGCGTTGGTGGAAAACATTACCTTTGAGTATTACGGCACTCAGACCCGTATCCGTGATGCCGCCGGTATCACTGCTCCGGAGCCCCGTCTGCTGGTAATTCAGCCGTGGGATGCGACTGCGGTCAAAGCGATTGAAAAAGCGCTCCTTTCCAGCAGTATCGGTATTACCCCCATGAGTGACGGCAAAACTCTCAAACTGCCGATTCCGGAATTGAGCCAGGAGCGCCGTACTGCGTTGAGCAAACAGGCAAAAGCCAGTGCAGAAGATGCCAAAGTTGCGTTGCGCAATATACGCCGTGATGCCAATGATGCGGTCAAAAAGTTTGAAAAAGATGGTGAGCTGACTGAAGATGAACGCAAAAAAATGCTCGATGATGTGCAGAAAATCACCGACAGCTACATCGCCAAAGTCGATGCCATGTACGCTGCCAAAGAAAAAGAACTGATGACTGTCTGATGATTCAGGAAAAATCAGAAACCGCCGGTAAAAAGAGTCGATCCGGCGGTTTTTTTGTAAAATATCTCTGGGGAATTACCATCGTTGCACTTGTTTTGCGGCTTGTTGCTTCATGGGAAATGGCTCATGCTGCCGATGGCATAAACAATGTTCTTACTCCTTTGCCGACCAGTGATTTGGCAACTTACATGAAACTTGGTAAAGAGTGTGCCGCAGGAAATTTCCCGGAAACATTTTACTATCAACCTTATTTTTATGCAGTCTTTTTGGTATTTTGCAATTTTATCAGCGGCAGTGCTGTCGCTGTATTCATTGTTCTTCAAGCGTTGTTGAGTTCCGCAACTGTCTTTTTGACCGGCTGGTGCGGAAAAAAGGTCTTTAATGAAAAAGCCGGATTGATCGCCGCCGGATTGACCGCGGTATCATCTTCTTTGATACTGTATGTTCCTTTCTGTCAGAATGAAACTCTTCAGACCTTTCATCTGATATTGCTTTTTGCTCTGACGTTATATTCTCTTGAAAAACAGACATGGTACAGCTGGCTGATAACCGGCGGTGTTGCCGGTATATCTATTCTTACCAGAGGCAATGTGTGGCTGATCATTCCTGTTATTGCCGCCGGACTGTTTATTACAGCTGTAAAAAAATCTGTTGCAACCCGCAGAATTCTTTTTTATGAAGCGTTGTTTTTTGCCGCATTGCTTGTAGTGCAGCTGCCTTTTATTATTCACAACAGCCGCGCGTTGGGACGTTTTTCCGGCCCTTCCACCGCCGCCAATCCGGTACTTGCTCTCGGTAATACGCCGGAGGCGCCTGCCGGAGGCAGACAACCCGGCAGCAGTGCCGGAGCAATGGCTTATCCGGAATCCTATCACCGGATGATGAATAATACTCAAGGTGAATATGCCCGATCAGTTCCACAGCAGATGTGGCAATGGTTTTGCGACGATCCGGCGGCATTTCTTGAGTTGCAGTTCCGCAAGGCATTATTGTTCTGGGATGGCAGGGAAATTCCCAATAATGTCTCTCTTCAATACGACGGGATCGGGGCATCGTACATTCTGCGTTATCTTTTTATCGGGCGCAATCACCTTATTTTTGCTCTTGGTGCGGCAGGAATACTCTTTTTTCTCGGAGATGCTTTCAAAAAAAGAAAAACAGAACTGTTGATGCTTTACGGTTTTTCCGCAGCTTTTTATGTTGCAGTTGTGATTTTTTACATTCTTTCACGATTCAAAGCTCCGGTGATTCCTTTTTTGACGATTTTCGGCGGCGGAGTTTTGTGTTCTTGGTATTCCATGTTTATAACAGCACCAAAAGAGCGCCGTTTTATAACCGGATGCCGAATCGCAATTTTTGCACTGCTTGGATGCTTCTTTTCCTGTGCTGCGTACAATGGGTACAGAGATATGGAACCTGCAATCAACCGCTGGTTGTATCCGGATGGCATCGTTCTTGATATGGCCGGTCCGAATATTCAGCATTTTGATTACGGTCCTTATCCGTTCGGCGGGTGGCTTTTTTCGGAGCTGAAAAGCGGTACGGTAATGGTGAAAAAGTTTCCGAAAATCAAAAGCGCGAACAATCTGCGGATCGGTATAATGCTTGCTTCTGTGGAAGCTGTCAATGTCGATTTCAGTGTCAACGGGGTTCCATACAGTTTCTCATTTCCGGATATTCCTCCGAATAAAAGTGATCGCCGCATGGTTATTGTCAATGTTCCGGTCGTCGATGGATTGGTGGAAGTCAGAGTTGTCTCTGTTGCCGGAGGTAAAATATATGCAGTTTATGACCGTCAGCGTCAATACAACCGCAGTGCATTGAATGATCAACTTTTGTCAGGAGAATGGGTAATGCGGGCAATCACGCCACGCTGAATACTTGAAAAAATATTGTTTTCGCTTAGATTGATTCTTAAAAGTCCGGCAAGAGGAGTGCCGGACAAATATTATCCGCATCGCAAGATAATTGAGGAGGAATCTGTCTATGTGGAAAGTTTTCATTTTCCGGCAGTTGATCGTTCTGCCGGTTCTGTTGACTTGTTTTCTGGCAAGCGCAGCAGAAAATGTTCAAAACACCGGAATCCGGAAACTGCATTTCATTCAGGATGATGCACAGGATTACATGGTATCCAAAATCTACACGCTGAAATATGCTCAAGGTAATGATTTGATACCGTTTGTTTCCGGTATCGTCATGCGCTACAATATCAACAGCGTGGTAAACAGCATCACCTATGGCAATAATGTTCAACTGTTGACTGTCACCTGTCCGGAAAAGATGATTTCTTATGTCGATGACTTTATTGCCAAAGCTGACAGAAAAGTTGAAATTTCCGGAAAAGTTCCCGGAGAGATAATTCAGGGAACCGGTATCACCCGTGCTGTTTACCGTCCTTTGTATCGTTCCGGCGAAGATATTGTCAACGTGATGATTCAATCTGTCATCGGGGAGGGACCCGCCGGAGCCATTTATGCATGGGATGCCAACAGCAACCAGATTTATTGGAAAGATAATGCATCAAATACCTCTTATGTTTATCAGTTTCTCGGTTTCCTTGACCGTCCGGCACCGCAGGTTACATTGGATTTTACCCTGTTTGAAGTTCGGGAAAGTACCTTGCGAGATCTGGGAATAGAGTTTCTTGCATGGAAAAACGGGCCGGGGATGAATATTTTTCAAACCGGCTTTGATTCATTCGGCTTGAGTTCTTCCGGCAGTTCGGCGTTGCAGGCGGTATCCGGTCCATTCGGAGGTTTTCTTTTTGCCCCGCAGTTTGATGCAAGTTTTATCCGCATGTTACAGCAAAACGGCAATGCAAAAATCACCAGCAGTGCCTCGTTGACGGTATCAAACAGTAATACTCTTTCCAGTGAAATTTATTTCAATCCGGTCCAGCAGAATATCACCAAAGCAAATAACGATCAGATGCAGGTATCAGACAGCGTTTTGAGCGCTCAGGAAGGCGTTTATCACAGTTTTATCAAAATTACTGCACCAACGGTTAATATTCATTACGGTGTGCCGCAAACTCCGTATCCGTCAAGTGAAGCATTTGAAGTACCGGATTATACGCCGGGCGAGTTGAACGATTTGCCGGGAACGCTCTTTTTTTCTTACGAACTTCAATCTGCCGCCGTTGTGGAACGCAATAACTATGGCGCGGAACTTGTCGAAGTCAGCCGGCTTCAGGGAAATATGCTCATTCCTTTGAATAAGGAGATCATTCTCGGCCGCTGGGATAAGAGCAGTGAGGTTGAACAGAATATCGGCGCTCCGTGGCTTTCGGACATTCCCGTATTGCGTTATCTTTTCGGTACCGTAACCACAGTAAAGGAAAATACACGGGTATATGTTTCAGTTACTGCAAAATTACTCGACAGCGCAAAGCCGGAAAAGCTGGTCAGCGGTGAATTGTTCAAACTCAAATAAGGGATCCCGATAATGAAAAAGTTCTTTTTGCTGATAGTGATATTATTCATTTCGTTATCTGCTTTTGCTGTCGAAGTCGCCGGAGTTCCGCGTGACAGCAACACCGGAAATACCGGTGGATATGACGGAACAAGGGTAGAAGCTCAACTTCTTGTGCAAGTTGCTCCTGATACCAGAGTCGTGCATTTTATCCGGGACAATAACGATCCGCGGGTGGTTACAAAAACATATCTTCTTAAATATGTTGATGCTTATGAGATCAGGGATTATTTGAGACAGATCGTTCAGGCCAAACGTGTCGGTAATACCTCTCTTGTACAGAGTTATCCAGGAAACACCTCATCAACTCCTGCGGTTGCAACGGTTTCAACTCCGGAATTGAACTCAACCGCGGCTCAACCCGGATATAATCCGGCTGCACAGCTCGGCAGCAACACTGCTGTTGAATGTCTCAAATATGTCGATGGAACAGGATTGCTCATTGTCAGTGCGGAAGAATACCGTTTTAAAGATAATCCCGGCGGCATGGGAATCGATTCTATTGTTGAAATGCTTGATAAACCTGAACTCAACTCTCTCGGCACCGGTTCGCAAATGTTCATATATATGCCGAAGTTTGTTCCGGCAGTAAACTTGCAGAGTTTAATCCAGAATATCGGAATGAATATTCAGGATGCAACTGAATTGTGGCAGGGACAGGATCTTGTAACGGTAGATAATACTTTGAACTGGCTGATTTTTGATGTGTCGAATTACTCCTGTGACAATATTGCAAAATTGCTGAAAAAGTATGACGTTCCGGTTCCTCAGGTAACGATTTCCATAAAGGTTTACGAAGTTTATACAGAAAATGATGAACGTATCGGTATTGACTTTCAGAGTTGGAAGAATAATGAAGGTACAGATTTTTTCTCTGTCGGCGGCAGATACCGGAACAACTGGGCGGCAGTTTACGGAGTCGCCGGGAATCTTGGGAAAACCTATGGTTCGGAAAGAAGCAGTTTTTATAACTTCAACCCGAAATGGAATACCAGGTATTTGGATTTTCTTGCGGTAAAAGGCAAAGCTGATGTCCTTCACTCCGGAACTTTGACCATACGCAATAACAGTTCCGGTACATTCAGCCGGACAACACAGATATTTTATTCTGATTCTTCGGCTTCTGTTGTTTCAAGCACCGGTCTTCCTGATATGGGGGTGGGGCCCTATAAATTACTGTCACAGCTGATTGGAGAAACTTTGAAGGCAAAAAATCCTGACCGGACAGACACCGCGGATATTCCGGTTGCCAAAGGCAGTGCATTGAATGTAAAAAGTTCTTCCGGATACGGTTTTACCATGAGCATCAGCAATGCTGTTGTCGGATTGAAAGAGTGCCGCTTCAATGTAACGTTACAAAACACCAGCCTTATCGGATTTCTTTCCAATGGCGCTCCGAGAATATCTCAAGGCAATGTCGTACAGCAGTCGGTATCTCTGCCGTTTTCAGGCAATGGATATTTTGTGATCGGCGGTTTGAATAAAAAAGAAGTTACCGATTCATCAACCGGCATTCCATGGCTGTCGGATATTCCGGTGCTGGGATATCTTTTTTCGACAAAATCCAAAAGCGTAAAAAACTCAGAACTTATTGTTGTCGGACAATGCAACTGGGCTTCACCGGATGATGATCCGCGAAGCAATATGACCAGAAAATATCTCAAACCATAACGGAGACAAGTATATGTTGAAAAAAATATTTTTTGCGGCGGTTATCGCCGTTTTATCCGGATGCTGCTGTACGAAAAACAATACTCCGGCAACTGAAAGTGATGCAAACGAAACGTTTGAAATCGGGGGCAGGGTGGTGGAAGCGGTAATTTCCGGGAATTTTTCTGACTTTGCCGCCGCCGCAGGAGAAAACTCCTCAGAGAAAACAGCAAAGGAGTTTTCAGAATCCCGCAAAGAACTTATCCGCAATTACGGTGAACTATGCTCTTTCCGCAGGTTCGGAACTTTGCAGACCCCGCTTTTTGTCAATATCTTTTATGCTGTGAAATTCAAACGGACCGGCAGTGAAGGACAGAGCATCGAACATGAACAGCTTATGCAGCTGCTCTTCGGCAGAAAAGATGACTCGTGGCAGCTTGTCGGTATGAGATTCATCTGAAAAAACAAACGCCGCTGTTGCAAAACCTGTGTTTTTTTTGCAGGGGTGCTAACGCCGCCCCCTGCACCCCTGGCGCCCGCGCGTGCGGGATTTTGTACTGGCAAGTGGTATGCGTGTG
>SUWE01000055.1 GCA_015061615.1 Lentisphaerota bacterium | reverse complement strand
CTTGAAATCTGCCATTGCTCAAACATCAGTTTTGAGCAATGGATTTTTTTGCCTGCCAATCCTTCCAAGTGAATTTATTTTACGCTGAAAAGAGACCGCCGCAAAACATCAGGTTTTGCGCTCAGCCGCAACGGGTATAACGGATGCTTATTCGTATCTCAATGCTTCAATGGGGTCAAGCTGAGATGCTTTCCACGCAGGATAAAATCCGAAGACCATACCGATACTTGCGGAAACGGCAAACGCGGCAATGACCGCTCCCGGGCTGCTTTCAATGGGCCAGTGGAGCTGACTTTCGATTATCAGCGACACGCCGTGACCAAGCACGATTCCGATAATTCCGCCGACAAGGCACATTACCACCGATTCAATGAGGAACTGTTTGAGGATATCTTTGCTCCTTGCTCCGACAGCCATGCGCAGACCGATCTCGCGGGTGCGTTCAGTTACCGATACAAGCATGATGTTCATGATACCGACACCGCCGACGAGCAGTGAAAGCAGTGCCACGCCCAGCAGAAGGTTGTTCATCAGGGTGTTGGTTTTATCCATCATTTTCATAAAGTCCGCCGCTGAACGGATACGGAAGTCGTCATCCTGCTGTGCTACAAGCTGATGTCTTTCCCGCAGAACATTGGTGATTTCTGCGACAGCATTATTCATCTTTTCCGGAGAAACTGCGGAAAATGCGATCTGATTGATGTAGGTGAATTTGGGGATCAGGAGTTTATCGTTACGCAGAGAAGAATCCTGTTCCGGATAAAGGGCGACTCCGGATATCGGAAAAACTGTTCCGGGCTTATTCGCCAGCGTACTGGTTGTACTTGTCGCCGTACCATTGCGTAAACCGGTGATACGCATCCGCATCGTTGTCCACGGAATGAGGATGACATCATCTTCATCGTTGCCCATCATATTGGCACCTTTGCTTTTCAATACACCGATGACCCTGAATGTGTTGTTGTTGATACGCATTTCCGTATCAATGGGTGAATTGCCGTTGAAAAGTTCTTTTACGATCGTTGAGCCGACCAGACAGACACGCGCATTCAGATCAACTTCGCGTTCGGTGAAGAATCTGCCTTCTTCAAGCTGCCAGTCGCGGATGGCGAAATATGCAGGAGATACTCCGTACATCTGGGCGGGGATCCAGTTTTCTGAACCGAAGATCGCCTGTGCCGATGAGGAACTGACCACAGGAGAGACCTGTGAAACGTGAGGACACTCCTGCAAAATCGCTTCTGCATCCGCCGGCAGCAGAAAAGTCCAGCTGTTTGAACCCATTTTGATACCGGCGACCCGGCGTACTCCGGGATAGATGATGCCGGAACCCGCCCCCATTTTTTCAATGGTATCACGGATGCTGGATGATGAACCGGCGCCGATCTCCATCATCGTGATAACTGCGGCGATACCGATGATGATACCGAGCATGGTGAGCAGCGTGCGGGTGGGATTGCGCAGAAGTGAGCGCAGCGACATTAAAACTGTGGTAAAAAATCTCATTGTGACACCCCGCCTTCAAAAAGTCCGGAAACGATCTGTCCGTCACTCATGCAGATGGTGCGCTTGGCAAATTTTGCGATCGCCTGCGAGTGGGTGACCAGAATCACGGTGATTCCCTCATCGTTGAGTTTCTGAAACATATCCATGACTTCAACGCTGGTTTTGGAGTCGAGGTTTCCGGTCGGTTCGTCCGCAAAGATCACCGGAGGACGGTTGATGAGTGCGCGGGCGATCGCCACACGCTGCTGCTGTCCGCCGGAAAGCTGGGAAGGGTGGTGTCCGGCTCTGTCCGCGATGCCGACCTCTTCCAGTGCGGCAAGACCGCGCCGTTTCTTTTCCGCATGGGAAAGGTTGGAAGTGTACGCAAGCGGCATGATGACATTTTCCAGCGCCGTTGTGCGCGGCAGAAGGTTGAAACTCTGAAAAACAAAGCCGATCTTGCGGTTGCGGACTTTCGCCCGCATATCGCCGGAGGCTCTGCCGAGTTCTTCGCCGTCAAGAAAGTAATCTCCGGTTGTCGGACGGTCAAGGCAGCCTAAAATATTCATCAGCGTACTTTTGCCGGAGCCGGATGCGCCCATCAGCGCCACATATTCCCCGCGGTCGATGGAAAGTGAGACTCCTTTGAGTACGGATATCGTCATTTCCCCCAGCGGGTAATCTTTGGTAATGTTGTGCAGTTCAATAAGTGCCATTTTGCGACCTCTTATTTGGACTGGTTCGCCCGCGCACGGTTGGCGGCAGAACCGCCGCCGCGGATTTTCTTGTTATCGTTTTTCGGCATGAAAGGACTGCGCGCCGCCTGATTTTCCGGAGCTTTTTTCGCCAGAATTTCTGTCGCTCCGAAAACGACGGTGTCACCTTCGGCAAGCGGGGAGTCAATAAGTTCGACTCTGCCGGCGGCACTGAGACCGGTTTTGACTTCGACCGGTTTGAGCAGTTCACCTTCAAGAACGTAGACGATTTTTGCGTTTTCAGCAAACTTCATATCTTTGTATGCCGGAGCAATGAGTTTATCTTCGGGCTTGAATCTGAGCGCCGCGTTGGAAACGGTCAACACGTCAGTTTTACGGTCGCGGATGAATTTGACATTCGCTGTCAGATAAGGAATCAGGGTTTCGTCGGAGTTGTCCGTCACCACTTCGACAATGTAAGTGACAACATTCTGCGACATGGTGGCATTCAGACGGACTTTTTTGACCGTTCCTTTGAAAATCCTGCCGGGGAAGGTGTCGATGCTGAACTCAGCCTGCATACCTTTTCGGATATTGCTGATATCCGCTTCGTTGACGGAGACCCAGACTTCCATCTTTTTCAAATCTTTGGCGATGAGAAAGATGCTTGAGGCGCTCATGCTGGAAACAACCGTCTGACCGATGCTCACGCGGCGGTCGATGATGATTCCGTCGACCGGAGAGGTGATGGCGCAGTAATCCATGTTGCGCTGGGCTTTGATAAGTGCGGCATCGGCAATGGCAAGCTGGGCGTTGGAACGCTCCAGACCGGCTTTGGCGGCGGCGGAATCCGCCTGAGCTGAAATGAAGTTCGCTTCAGCGGTGTCGTAATCGCTTTTGGACATCGCTTTTTTGCTGTAAAGCTCCTGCGCCCGCTGCCAGTTTATTCCGGTGAGTTTGAGTTTGGCATCCGCCTGACGGATGGTCGCCTTAGCGGAGGTTATCGCCGCTTCCGCCTGAAGTTTCTGCGCTTTGGCTTCACGGAGCGCCGCCGCATAGAGAACATCGTCGATCTGCGCCAGCAGTTCACCGGCTTTGACTTTGGAGCGGTAATCGACCGGATTGCCGTCGATATCCCTGCCGAAAGACATGATTTTTCCCGACACCTGCGCGCCGACGTTGATGAGTTCTTCCGGCTCAACCGTTCCGGAGGCGCTTATGGAACTGGTCAAAACCTCTTTTTTTACATTTTCAGTTTTGTAGGATATGGTCGTCTGGTCTTTGTAAAAGGTCTTGTAACCCCACCATGAACCGGCGGCGATGATGACAACGATGCTCAAAGGAAGCAGAAGTTTGAAAAAGTTTTTCATCAGATATTATCCTTGATTTGGTTAAGAGTTCCTGACTGAATAACGGAATATCCGGGCGGAATATTTTATCTCCGTTACCGGAAATTGCGTTATCTTATTAATATGCCACGATCAAGGCGTTAATTCAAGGCGGATGATATTGAAAAATCCGCATTTTTGCGTTATATTATACAGATTACACCAAAGTTGTAAAATAAAGGAGTTTTTATCGTGGAAAGATTTTTCTTGCCGGCGCTGATCATCGGTGCCGGTGCGCTTGCGGCTTTTCTGCTCAAGCGCAAGCCTGTCGCGGCGGCAGTCGCCGGATGCGGGGCATTGACGGCAGGAGCTTTATCGGCTCTGGCGCTGACCTTTTTTACCTGCACCGCGTACCCGCGCAGTGACATTTTTCTCTTGCCGGTGCTGGTCCTTGCGCTTGCGGCCGGATTCCATTCACTCGGTTACCTTTCCGGTCACGGCAGTGAACGCAGCGGTTACTACTGGTGCTTTTTCGACCTCACGGTGCTGGCGATGATCTTTGTCACTCAGGCGCAGACGTCGATGCAGTTCCTTCTGGCGTGGGAGATCATGGGCGCGGCAAGTTTCGCTCTCGTCATCTTCGACCGTGAAAGTGTCAAAGCGTGGAGCGCCGGGTGGATTTATCTTATCGCCTGTCATGCGGGTGCGGCATTCCTTATAACGGTATTCTGTTTTCCGCTTGCTCCGGCGGTACTCTTTACTCTTGCGCTGATCGGCTTCGGACTCAAAATAGGATTCCCGCTGCTGCATGTGTGGCTGCCGGAAGCGCATCCGGCGGCACCGGCTCCGGTTTCGGCGATCATGTCCGGAGCAATGATCGAACTCGGATTCCTCGGTTTGCTCACCTACGGTATCTTTATGGGAGCAAACTGGATGCTTGCCGGATGGGTGCTGACTGTTCTCGGTATAATTACTGCTGTCGGCGGTATCATCTTCGCCGTTGCCCAGAGCAATCTGAAAAAACTTCTTGCCTACTCCAGTATCGAAAATATGGGTATTCTCAGTACCGCACTCGGTCTGGGACTGCTCGGCAAGGCGTATGACCTTGATATGCTGATGGTTTCCGGTTTTGCCGGAGCCGGAGCCCATCTGATGAATCACGCACTGCTCAAAGGCGGACTTTTCCTTGCCGCAGGTTCGGTATTCAAAGCAACCGGAACCCTTGATATGGATGAGATGGGCGGATTACTCAAACGTATGCCGCGTACCGGAACATTCTTTATCTTCCATGGATTGTCACTCTGCGGTCTGCCGCCGTCAAGCGGTTTTGCGGCGGAGTTCCTCATCTACACTGCCGCATTGGTCGGCGTGACCAGCGGAATCACTCCGTTGATCGCCGTTTCGGCGGCGGCACTTGTTTTCACCGCACTTACCGGCGGAGTGGCGGCGGCGGCATTTGCCAAAGCCATCGGAGCTGTTTTCTGCGGTGAACCGCGCAGTGAAAAGGCGGCAAATGCCGGAGAAGTTTCCATGTGTATGCGTATGCCGGTGGTGATGCTTTTTCTGGCAAGTTTTGCTCTGATGATCGCGCTGCCCTTCGCACTTGATTTTGTGGGAAAAACCTATTTTCCCATCTATGTGAAGGAGTTTCAGCGGCTCAGTCAGCTTACTTCCGCAGTGGCGTTTTTCTCCTGCTGTGCAGTCGCTCTGGTGGCGGTCTTCACCGTTATCCACAAAATGCTTGTTTGCAAAAGCGGTCAGCGCGTCAGTATCACCTGGGATTGCGGCTACGCCAAACCCACGGCGAAAATGGAGTATACGGCAACATCGTTCAGCAGAAGTATAGTTGACTTTTTCGGATTTCTGCTCCGTCCGGAGCGCAAAACGGTTCCGGTGAAAGAGGTGTTTCCTGAAAACGCTTCCATTGAAGAAAATATCGAAGACGGCGGAATTTCCCGCTTCTGGCAGCCGGTATTTTCTCTTTTCGGCAAAGCTGCCGATAAAATCCATGTTCTTCAGTCCGGCAGTCTGCATTTTTATCTGCTTGTACTGGTAATTACCCTGCTTGCGATGCTGGGGTTTGCAGTAATGAAGGGGAATTGAGATGAAAATTGAAATTATCCGTACCATAGCCGGATTTATTGCGGCGCTGTTGATTGCACCGCTTCTGCCGGGTATAATCAACAAGGTGAAAGCGTTTTTTGCCGGACGCAAAGGTCCGCGTCTCTTTCAGCTTTACTTCGATCTGGGCAAACTTGCCCGTAAAGAGAGCGTTATTTCCGCCACTTCCGGCGGGATCGTCAAAGCCGTTCCCACACTTACTCTGGCATTCACACTTATGGCACTGCTTTTTCTGCCGGTGAGCGGAACCCTTTCGCCTTTGAGTTTCAACGGTGACGTACTGCTTTTCTTCTACTTTCTCGGCAGCTGCCGTATCCTCAGCGTGCTTGCCGCGCTGGATACCGGTTCCAGTTTCGAGGGAATGGGTTCGGCGCGTGAACTCTTTTTCTCCGCGCTTGCAGAGGCGGCACTTTTTGCGGTGCTTGCCTTTCTCACCATTTTCAGCGGCAAATACACCCTTGCCGGAATGCTCTGTTTCCGCGGCCTTGAATCATGGGTGACCTTCACTCCGGTTCTGCTTGTGGTGATCTCACTTTTCATCATCATGCTTGCGGAAAACTGCCGTGTCCCCTTCGATGATCCGGAAACCCATCTGGAACTGACGATGATCCATGAAGCGATGATACTTGATTACGCCGGATTCGATCTGGGAACGATTCTTTACTCATCGGCATTGAAACTCTGGATTTTTGCCGTACTTATCACCTCTTTGCTCATTCCTGCCGGGGTTCTGCCGCTCTGGGGTGAGATCGCCGCTATGGCAGGCGGAGTATTGCTGACAACCGTTCTGGTCGGTGTGGTCGAATCGAGTATGGCGCGTTACCGTTTCCTGAAAGTTCCCCCGCTTCTCATTGCGGCGGCGGTACTGCCGGTGTTGGCAATATTTATCACCATTTTCTTCGGCGGAGGTGTGAAATGATGCACTTTAATGAATTGCTTCTGGCGCTTTTGCTGCTGAGCGCGCTTATGATGGCGGTTTCCAGCCGTCTTCTGCACTGCATACGCATCGTTGCGCTGCAGGGAATAATTCTGGGAATACTGCCTCTGACTCTTGCTCCGGTGTGGAGTGACGGGCATTGGGGAATGGCACTGGTGAATCTTATCCTCAAAGGTGTGATCCTGCCGCTTCTGCTGTACCGGGCAATGAAACTTGCCGGAGTCAGGCGCGAACTTGAACCATTGGCAGGTTATTCATTTTCCGCAACGATCGTATTGCTGATAATGCTTTTCAGCTTTCTCATTTCCTCTTATCTGCCGATGCCCAACGGTGCATCACAGGCGGCGGCGGTCGCTCTGCCGACGGCTTTCACTGTTGCTTTGAGCGGATTGTTTATCGTTATCGCCCGCAAAAAGGCACTGACTCAGGTCATCGGATTTCTCATGTTTGAAAACGGCATCACCCTTTTCGGAACTGCCGTTATGCGTGAACACCCGGTGATCGTTGAACTGGGTATCCTGCTGGATGTGCTGGCGCTTGTTTTTATTATGGGTATAACCGTTTATCAGATACGCAGGGAGTTCGCTCATATCGACTCCGACAAACTGAATATGCTTGATGATCTTTCCGAAAATATGGAGGCGGAAAAATGATTATTGCTGTATTGCTTTTTGCTCCGCTCGTTCTCGCGGCGATCACCTTTATGCTTAAAAGTGAGAAAGCTGGAAAATTTCTGCTTGTCACCGGAGCTTTGATCCATGCCGCATCAGTTGTCATGCTCTGGGGCAACCCCTCTGCATGGGATTTGACCGCAACGATTTCCCTGCGTGCCGATGATGTGGGAATTTTGCTGTTGACTGTCACTTCAACGCTCTTTTTCTTCTGTTCGCTCTATCTTTGTTCATGGTTCAAGGTCGATGCTGAACGCTCAGGCGGACACACCGGAATGAAGCAGTACACCTTTGTTTCATTTCTGCTCATCTTCCTTTTCACCATGTCCTTTACCGCCGTTGCGCAGGATTTGGGTATGCTCTGGGTCGCTGTTGAAGCTACGACACTGGCAAGTGCGCCTTTGATAAACTATCACAAGGGTAAAGGTTCACTTGAAGCGATGTGGAAGTATCTGCTTATCTGTTCCATCGGTATCGGTCTTGCGCTTTTCGGTACGATGCTGATAGCGGCATCGTTGAGCGATCCGCACGGTTCGCTGGATTTTGATTATCTCTATTTCGCATTGCTGGAAATTTCCTCCGGCGGGTTGATATGGTTCAAAGCGGGCTTTGTCCTCTGCTTTGCCGGATATGCGTTGAAAATGGGTCTTGCCCCCTTCCACACCTGGCTGCCGGATGCGCACAGCGAAGCGCCGGCGCCGGTTTCCGCGCTGCTTTCCGGCAGTTTGCTCAACTGTGCATTTCTGGCGATAGGCCGTCTGCTTGAGATAACTCCGGATGGATTGCTGGATTTCGGTTTCGGTTATCTGAAATTTTTCGGATTTTTCTCTCTGGCGGTAGCGGCGTTTTTCATCATCCGGCAAAAGGATTTCAAACGCATGCTTGCCTATTCCAGTGTGGAACACATGGGACTTATTGCACTGCTGGCGGCGTACGATCAGCCTGTGTTTGCGGTGATTCACGTTTTTTCACACTCCCTGATCAAAATGACGCTTTTTGTTGTTGCGGGCAATATTCTGCTTGCTTACGGAACACGGTCAGTCAGCGATGTCCATGGATTGTTCAAAAAATCTCCCGTCAACGCGGCACTCTGGGTTTTCGGCATACTGCTTATCTGCGGAACTCCGCCGTCACCGCTTTTCTTTACGGAACTGTACCTTGTCCGTACCGCCGGAGTCATTCCCGGAGCGGTGATACTCTTTTTGCTGTTGATGATTTTTGCGGGCATGACCCATGCGGCACTGAAGATGTGTGCGCCTGACGGAAAGTTCTCAAGTGTTATTGAAGTCGATAAAAAAGTTGAAAAATTGGCAACAGTTCCCGTCATTACAGCGGCGCTTATCACCATCACCGGTGTGTGGATGCTTGGCGGTATGTGGTATTATGGAGGAGGGTGGATGAAATGAGTGACTCCTGTCTTTTTCTTGCCGACGGCGCCAAAGCGGCGTGGTCGAGTGTTCCGGTGCTGGGTGAAGCGAAGTTCCGCGCGCTCAATATCCGCAGTCTGAAAGAAGAACAGTGCCGGATAGAATCGTTCTTTGTTATGCCGGAAAAATCGGGATTTTCCCTTGTTTCCGTTCTCGGCGATGCGGCAAATCACGGTTTCCGTGTGATGAAGACCCCGGTGGATAAAAGTTTTCTTTCGCTTACGCCGGAATATGCCGGATTCAACCGCTTTGAGCGGGAAATTTTTGAGATACACGGCATTGTTCCCGAAGGTCACCCGAATTTGAAACCGCTGCGTTTCCCGCAGGGCAATATCGGTGAAATGGATTTCTTTGCCATGTCCGGCAAGGCGGTTCACGAAGTTGCCGTAGGTCCCGTTCACGCCGGAGTCATCGAACCCGGACACTTCCGTTTTGAGTGCATGGGGGAAACGGTCTATTCTCTGGAAATTTCTCTGGGGTATCAGCACCGGGGTGTGGAAAAACTCCTTGCCGCAGGTCCCGATGCCAGAAGCATCCACCTGATAGAAACGACTGCCGGAGACTCCTCTGTCGCGGCGGCGTGGAACTATTGTAAAGCTGTTGAAGCACTGGGGGATATCCCGGTTGCGCCGGAATCGCTCACTTTGCGCCAGATCGCATTGGAACTTGAGCGCTGCGCCAATCATATCGGTGACCTCGGTGCGCTTGCCGGAGATGTCGCATTTCTTCCCACAGCGAGTTTCTGCGGCAGGATCCGCGGTGAATATCTCAATATGAGCGCGGAGTTGTGCGGAAACCGTTTCGGCAGAAACTTTGTCGTTCCCGGCGGATGCCGTTACTCCTGTGACCGTGAACGGGCGCAGAAGATCGCCGCATGGATACGGCGCGTTTCCGCAGAATTGTGGAATGCTCTTGAACTGCTTTTCAATTCACCGACGGTGCTTGACCGTTTTGAAAATACCGGTGTTGTCACTTCGGCAATGGCATCTGAACTCGGTCTGGTCGGTGTTGCCGCGCGTGCCTGCGGAAAAGATGTCGATGCACGCGCAGACTTCCCCGGAACGCAGAAATTTCCGGAAAAAATCGACGTCCGGAACTTTTCCGGCGACGTCCTTTCCCGTGCGCAGGTGCGTTATGCGGAACTGAAAAGCTCCCATGCTTATCTGCTTGAACAGCTTGACCGCATTTCTCAGGAAATCCCTGCGGCAAAGCAGACAAACAAGTTGACTCTTGCCGCTGATTCGATCGCGGTTGCCGTCACTGAAGCGTGGCGCGGTGAGCTGTGCCACGTTGTTATAACCGATGAGCAGGGCAGGTTCCGCACGGTCAAAATCACCGATCCGTCTTTCCATAACTGGGAAGGTCTGGCGATGGCACTGCGGAATGAGGAAATTGCCCACTTTCCCATCTGCAACAAGAGTTTCAATTTGTCCTACTGCGGTCACGATCTTTGAGGAGAATATATTATGTGGAATGCACTTAAAGCCAGATTGCGTCAGGGATACCGTACCGGAAAATTCCCTTTTGCCCCTCCCGTTCTGCCCGACCGTTTTGCCGGACGTCCGGAAATTGCCGCCGATGCGTGTACGAAATGCGGCGAATGTGAAAAAGTCTGCCCTGCCGGAGCGGTCGCGGTTTCAGAAAATTCCGTTGCCATTGATACGGGCAAATGTATATTCTGCGGCAAATGTGCCGATATTTGTGCCGCCGGAGCGGTGAAGTTCGGCAAAGAGTACCGTCTGGCGGCGATGAGCCGCGAAAAGCTGATCGCCGACGGCGGAATTTATGAGCCGGAGCGTCCGACAGACAGAGAGTTTTTGAAGTTCTGCGGTAATTCGCTGAAGATCCGTCAGGTTTCCGCCGGCGGATGTGCCGCATGCGAACTTGATTTCAACGTGTTGAACACTCTTGCGTGGGATATGGGCAGATTCGGTATTCAGGTCGTCGCTTCTCCGCGTCATGCGGATTGTATCCTTGTGACGGGACCGGTCAGTGAAAATATGCTGCTGGCGCTGAAAAAGAGTTACGATGCCGCGCCGCGGCCGGTCTGGGTCATTGCCTGCGGAACATGTGCCATTTCCGGCGGAATTTATGCGGGCAGTCCGGTTTGCAATGACGGAGTTGAAAAGATTTTGAAACCCGACCTTTATGTTCCGGGTTGTCCGCCGCATCCGGCAACACTGCTTGAGGGTATGCTGCGTCTGATGAACAAAAAATAAAAAAGGAATCTGTTTTTATGAAAAAAGAAGGATTTTCCAGTCAGATAGGATTTATCCTTGCGGCGGCAGGTTCTGCTGTCGGTCTGGGCAATATCTGGCGCTTTCCTTATCTTGCCGCGAAGTACGGCGGCGGAATATTTCTTGTCACATACTTTATTTTGATGCTGACATTCGGTTACGCGCTTTTGATTTCAGAAAACAATATCGGCAGAATGACGGGGAAAAGTCCGGTGGGAGCATTCCGCGACCTTTGCCGGGGCAGGGGATTTTTCGGAAAAATCATCTCCGGCGGCGGCTGGGTCAATGCGATCGTGCCGATGATAATCCTCCCTTATTACTGCGTTATCGGCGGCTGGGTGACAAAATATGTTTCCATTATGTTTTCCACAGATATCAGCAACTTCAACAATCAGGCGGTATCGGGAGCATATTTTGTAGATTTTATCACCTCACCTGCCGAACCGCTGATATATTTTCTGGTATTTGTAATAATTTCCGCGCTGGTGGTCTGCTTCGGCGTGGAAAAAGGTATTGAGCGCTTCAGCAAAATCCTCATGCCTGTACTGATTTTGATGATTATCGGTATTTGTATCTACTGCCTCTTTCTGCCCGGAGCCGGCGCGGGGGTGAAATACTATCTGTACCCGGACTTTTCCAAATTCAGTTACATGACCGTTGTTGAGGCGATGGGACAGCTCTTTTTCTCGCTTTCCATTGCTATGGGTATAATGATAACCTACGGTTCATATATGCGGCGTGAGGATAATCTTGTTGCCAGTGTGAATCATGTGGAGTTGTTCGATACGGGAGTATCTTTCCTTGCCGGTTTGATGATAATTCCGGCGGTTGTCGCTTTCGGCGGAGAGAGTGCCGCAGGAAGTGCCGGACCGGGATTGATTTTCGTTGTCATGCCGCAGGTTTTTGCAAGTTTTCCCGGCGGGCAGATATTCGGAGCAGTTTTCTTCATCCTCGTACTGTTCGCAGCGGCGACCAGTGCCGTTTCACTTCTGGAAACAAACGTCCATTCGGTCATGCAGGAGCTTAAACTCAACCGTATTCAGGCACTTGCGATCTGTCTGGTGGAAGTTTTCATTATCGGAGTGGTGACGGTAATGGGATACAACATTCTTTCCAATGTTCATCCGCTTGCATTTATCAACGGTTTTGAAGGAAAAGATATCCTTGATACGCTTGACTTCATCAGCAACAGCGTGCTTATGCCCATCGGTGCGATTTTTACCACGCTTCTGGTGGTGGCAGTCATCGGCTTGAAAAAGTTCTGCGACGAGATCCGGACGCCGGATAAGCCGTGGTACCGTGAGTGGGTATACCGTTTCTGCATGGTGTTCATTGTGATCCCGTGCCTGCTCATCGTTCTGCTCAACGCGACAGGCATACTCCACTGATAAATCAGCTTTGCCGTCTGAGGGGCTGAGTGCAAAACCTGTGTTTTTTTTGCAGGGGTGCAGGGGGCGTCCGTCTTTGTTACACTACGCCGTGACAAGTCGTTAGCACCCCTGCAAAAAAAAGTCGATATTTTGCCTGCTCTTTGCCTGAATTACAGCACTTCCAAGGGGAAATCTTCCCAGCTTTGGCAGTAATAGTCGGCGAGTCCGGCAAGTTTATCCGGATTTTTCTCACTGGGGTCGTAGACAGCGGCAAGGGTGTAGCCGGCTTTTTTGGCAGTTGCTCCGGCGTAGAGGGCATCTTCAAAGACGAAGGTATCTTCGGGGGCGGCACCGAGTTTTTCGCTCATGATGTAAAATACTTCAGGTGTCCGCTTTGAGGTTTGCAAATCGGCACAGCTGATGATGCCGCCATCAAAATAATCTTCCAGTCCGACCCGTTTGAGGGCATCTCTGACCAGACCGGTTTCCGATGCGGTGATGATTCCCGCCGGGATATTTTTCCGTTTGAGTTCATCAAGAATGGCGGCGATACCCGGTTTGAGTTCCACTTCCTCCCGGTAAAATGTTCCGACGATCTGCCACGCCTGACGGCAGGCGCTTTCAAGGTCGATATCGAGCTTGAACTCCTTTATAACATATTCAAGAGCGCTGGCGATGGATATTACTCCGAGTTTGCCGTCGAGGTCGATATTTTCGCTGATTCCGTATTTTTTCAGGAACTCTCCGCAGAGATTGCACCAGACGGGCATACTGTCGAGAATGGTTCCATCAAGATCAAAGATTGCCGCTTTGCAAGCCATTCAGAATTTTCCTATGGTAAGAATTGATAAAAAGTGCAGAATTGCTCCCGCAAGCACAAAAATGTGCCATGCCGCATGGAAAAACTCTTTGCGGATGGCGTAAAATATGACTCCGGAAGTATAGGTGATGCCGCCGGCAAGCAGAAGCATAAGTCCGGTTCTGCTCATTCCGGCGATGAGATCGCGGGCAATGAAAACACAAGCCCAGCCCATAACTATATATATAATGACTTCAAGAAAGTGGAATTTGTTGGCAAAAAGCAACTTGTTGACAATGCCGAGCAGTGTCAGAAGAATAAGAACTGCCAGCACAACAAATCCCGAAAAAGTTTTTACTGCTCCGGTTATCAGCGGGGCATAAGTTCCCGTAATAAGCAGATAAATTGCCAGATGATCGAATTTGCGGGCGGCAAGTTTGGATTTCTCATCCTTGCAGAAGTGATAGAAACTTGAAGCTCCGAACATGGCAAGCAGAGATATCCAGTAGAATATCACTCCGGCAGTGAACGCGGCAGTATGGACAGCTGCCGCACACTTCCAAAGCGGATAAATTCCGGCAAAAACGAGGAATACTCCCGTCAAATGCGAATAAGCACTGAGTTTTTCCTCTCTGGGAGTGTAGTGTTTTATCTGCTCCGCCATCGGTTTTACCAACGGATGAGCAGAGCTGCCCAGGTGAGACCGGCACCGAAACTGGCGGCAAGGATAAGATCGCCTTTTTTGATCTTGCCTTCGCGGTTGAGTTCGTCAAGGCAGATTCCTATCGAGGCGCTGGAGGTGTTTCCGTAACGGTCGACGTTGAGATAGACCTTTTCCGGAATGCCGAGCTTATTGGCGACCGCGTCGATGATGCGGCGGTTAGCCTGATGGGGGATCGCCCAGACGACTTCTTCCGGAGAAACTCCGCTCTTTTCCAGAACCTTACGGCAGGCAGTTACCATAGAGGTCACTGCAAGCTGGAAGGTTTTGGGACCGCCCATTTTGATGGTGTGGAATTTCCCGGTGACACTTTCGACCGTGGCGGGCATCGCGGAACCGCCGCCGGGAACGATGAGCAGATCGGATACTTCGCCGTCAGCGGCGACTTCACCGGCAACGTAGAAGTCCGGAGTATCGGGATTGCCGTCATTTTCCAGCACGACCGCAGCAGAACCGTCACCGAAAAGGACGCAGGTCGAGCGGTCTTCCCAATTCACGAGGCTGGTCATTTTTTCCGCACCGATAACAAGCACACGCTTGTAGGCAAGGGGGGATGCCATCATGCCGTAAGCGGTATTGAGGGCGTAGAGAAAACCGGAACAGGCGGCTTCAATATCGAAACAGGGACACTTGCGGGCGCCGATTTTTTTCTGAACAAGAGCGGAAACACTGGGGAAAGCGTAATCCGGAGTCACCGTGGAAACGACGATGAGGTCGATCATATCCGCAGTGATCCCGGCATTATCCAGCGCATTTTTAGCAGCGACCGCAGCCATATCACTGGAAGTCTGATCCTTGTCAGCAATATGCCGGACTTTGATTCCGGTACGGGTTACGATCCACTCATCAGAAGTATCGACCATTTTTTCGAGGTCGTCATTGGTCAAAATATTTTCCGGAATACAGCGACCGGTTCCGATAATTCTTATTCCCATCTTATTACTCTTTCCAGGGGGTTAAACTAAATCAAAGGAAATATACACCCATATATAACAAATATCAACACGTAATTTGATAAAAACGCAGATTTCTTTTAAGATTTTGATCAATCACGTTGTATTTGCGTGCATATATATATAAATAATGAATAGCATGGAAGGAAAATGCGGGATGGAAAAAACGAAAAATCTTTCATTTTGAGCTTGACAAAAACCGAAACGATGGTATATTATGTCTCCGTTGCGCCTGAAACGGTGCGGATGCTTAAAAATACGCTGTAAAGTCTGAGTTGAAAAAACGAAAAATTTTGAAACCTGAGCTTGAAAAAATAAAAATCAGTGATATATTATGATTCTGTTGCGCCTGAAACGGTGCGGATGATTAAAATCACTGAGAGCTGAAGTTGAAAAAAAGTTCAAAAAAATTTCAAACTTGAGCTTGAAAAAATAAAAAACGGTGATATATTAAGAATCCATTGCGTGTTAAGTGCAACGAGCTGCTTAAAGAAAACGCTGATTAAGAAAATTTCAAAAAATTTTCAAAAGTTTGCTTGACAAATTAAAAATCGGTGATATATTAAGCAACTGTCACTCTGATGAGAGTGCGCTGATTGAAAATTGAATAGTGCGATGTAAACCTTAAAATTTCTTGAGACAATCTAATAGATTAAGTCTTAAATCAAAATGCTTTGAATCGAATTACTTCGGTTAAAACAATTTATGTTTTACGGAGAGTTTGATCCTGGCTCAGAACGAACGCTGGCGGCATGGATTAGGCATGCAAGTCGA
>SUWE01000054.1 GCA_015061615.1 Lentisphaerota bacterium | reverse complement strand
ACCGCACAGCCCTCCGCCGCTCTCTGAGCTATGGAGGGCATCCTTCGCACGCTCCGTTGCACTCCGCTTGTTTTTGCTTGCGCAAAAAAAATCTACGCATGGCATTCCTGACGGCCTGCCATCCGTAACCGCACAGCCCTCCGCCGCTCTCTGAGCTATGGAGGGCATCCTTCGCACGCTCCGTTGCACTCCGCTTGTTTTTGCTTGCGCAAAAAAAATCTACGCATGGCATTCCTGACGGCCTGCCATCCGTAGCTTTAGCGAAGGATGGTGGAGGTAGAACAAATTTGACTTATGACATCTCTACGCTCAAAATGGCAAAAGATTTTCAAGTTTGATGGTGATTTTATTTCAGAGAAATATTCCCAAAAATTCTCCGTCAAGCTGAAAACTTGGGTCAGCTATTTGTACTTCTACAATACGCTCTGCTCAAAATTAGCATACTGGAAAACAACTAATGACTTTTGTTAGAAAAGAGCTCATTTTACACGTTATTCATTTAACAATCAGATTGTTAAACGATGCGATTTTCTTTCCATCTATCTCTATATCCTTATCTGTCGGATTCGAAAGCATTATCGTCCCATTGGAATAAGTCGTTTTCAATGCTCCGCTAGACAGAATCTCATAATCCTCAATAAATTCGTACTGCAGGTCTTTGATACTCTGGTAGAAATCATAGTCCTTCCGGATCGCTGCAACATCTTTTCGGAACTGTTCCTGTGGAAAATAGCGCAGATCTTCATTACCCCACGGGTTTTCTCCGACAATGAATCGTGAGTTTACATAATTCAGCGGACGGCCGCCCCAGGCGTAATTCATGACTTTCAACACATAATCATTCTTGATATTGGCGTTGACCGATGCTGCAAAACAGTTGTAAAGCACGATTCCGTGATAAACGATGTTCCAGAAAGGAATATATTCATCGCTCATAGGGTGTTCTGTCGGTTCCTTGAAGAAAAATGCCGCATACAGAACATAATCCAGTGCATCCATTGCAAAATCCCAACTACCCTCTGATCCGACACATCCCATTGCCTCCTGTGCTTTTTTCAGCATACAGCAACGCCATTGAGCTACCTCTTTACGGTTCAGTCTATGATCCGGATGATAACAGGGATGAGGCGGGTAGATGGAAAATACATCAAAGTAGTGCTCGCCGTAAAAGCCGAGTTCTTTCAAATCTGCCATATCCTGATCTATGTAATAGCGACACGCCATTTCAGGACAGAGCAGATAGGATTTACCCCCGCCCCAGTTGCCGCCCCGGTGGTTACTGCCGTCTTGGCGGCGTAGAACGTAATCGTGCTTGAAACGTTTACCAATACTGTAGCCTTCAATTAAATTGGTATGGGCTGAAATCATATATCCCAGTTTTCTGGTGCGAGTAACGAGCTCTTTCAACTCTTCAAGCGTACCGCATTTTGGTTCTACTGGGAAAAGGTCGGGGAAACGTCCGTCGTGTCCGCCTGCATTCCAGCCGACCAGACAGAAATTCACTTTATCTATGCCATGTTTGTGAAATTCAGATATGATGTCATCCACATCTTTTAATGTTAATTCTGCATGGACTTCCGGTTCATTAACGCCGATGATTTGATCATCGACGGTTGAGGGAACTGGTTTCCAAGCAAGACGGATGCGGCATTCTATGGTATCGGCGTACTCTTTGAGCGCAGACCGTTCGGCGGCTTTGTCGCGTAAGGTGCGGCAGTTGCCGTTATCCAATTGGAATTTCCGATAGGTTCGTGCCAGTTCCGGATACCGTACATCGCCGTGGAAATGTATAAAACGGACCTCGATATCTTCATAGAGTTCTGTTTCGTCCAGTATAAAACGGGGGTAAAGATAATATTTTCCATCACATACTCCACTCACAAGCGAATAATCAAATTTCATGCCGGTAACGATAGCAAGGATCGTATGATCTCCACGCTGACAAGCATAAATCGGCATTGAACTTTCTGGAAAGATTTCTTCGCAGTTTTCCCGGGGACGGAAAAATGTGAGAGCGGAGTGATGAGACCCTTCAACGCTGGGAATCAGCATGAATCCTTCATCTCCAGCTTCAGCAGTAAAGAGTTCCGGCATGAAATCCATGTATTTCACATTTGCAGGAATCTCCTCACGGCGGATCTTCACACATTCCTTTGTTTCATCTATGGGGATGTCTTTCGTGGAACCATCTATAAAAACATAATGTAACTTTTGCATCTCAATATCCTTTCAATTTATCATTTTAATAAAAGCATTCTGTTTTCTATTGTCTAACGAGTTGACTGTATAGTAGACAAACTCATTGAAAATCAATCCAAAAGTCTGGGGTATGAACAGTCTCTGGAAAATACGGATATGTACTAATTTCTGGTTTTTCTTCAAAATCTGTATAATCATACCTGGCGAAAGCAAATCGGCATTTGTTGTTTGGAACCTGCAATCCGGCAAAAGGGATACGCAGTTCACAATACCAGAACATTTCTTTTGGCTCAATTACATTTCTGACTTGGAGACCAACTTCACAGATTTTCTTTTTATGAGGAAGATCCCGAAATGTAATAGCATCCGGCAAATGCAGCTGAAGCTTATGTCCTTCCGGTGTAGTATGAAATTCATAGTAATCCTGATGTCCGGGCAACTGCAAAAAAACTTCGAATACATCTCCGTTCAGCCAGGTTTGCTGATTATCTTTCTTGACTTTATTGGCGGGATGTGCCGTCTTCATTAAACCAGCAGCGATCCAAGATTTCTCATCAGAACTGAAGATTGCACATGCTGGGAATAGAGGTTTTTCCTTACTGCGGAAAATTTTCAGAAATTCCACCCCAGATTCGTTTTCTCCGTTAAAAGCACGCACCAATTTATCAAAAAACAACATCTGTGTAGAGTCCTTTCAAATTGCATGCTGCTGTTTCCTGCACTTCACAACAATAAGAACATGATTGACAATTTTTATCACATTGCAGTCGATGCAAATGATAATCTCGGGGAATTTTGTCATTTCTGATGATATTGGGATAGCAATTACCTGCATGGGACGGTTCGGTTAAATCCAGTAGATTACCGTTCCAATGTCCCATTGTATAGGCTTCGACGATTTCGGCAGGAAATCGACTGACACGTGTAGCAAGTTTGCATCCGTCGCAATAGGGTTCATAAAAATTAATATCTTCAGGACGAATGAAATTGGTGTACGCAAGCAGTTTTTTCTTATTCTGATTATCTTTCAGAAAAAGGTGACAGACTCCATGAAAATCTAAAGCATTGTCCTGCTGTGCAATCTCATGCTGATGTGCAACCAGATTATCATGAAATGTTCGTGCTGAACAGAAATTCAGACATCCGCTATTGACAAGAAGAAACAACTTTTTTCCGTGTTTAAGCGTAAATTTTCGCATTTTTTTCAATCTGGCAAGATCATAATTGTATTCCCGTTTCAGGTAAAAACCGTCAAACCATGGTAACAGATATTCCACCGCTTCCGGAGTTCCTATTTCCATATTGACGGATGCACGGACTTCCAAATCTGGAAAATTATTTTTCAAAAACTTGGCAATCAACGGAGATGCGGTAATAACGGTTTTCAAAGCAAAAGTATTAAGTAAATAATCGGTTTGATCGCCTATCTGCTGAAAAAAATCACGAGACTGGGCTAGCGAACCATAACAGTTGCCGTTGAGAAGCCAATTCAATGCAAGTCCTGCGTCTGCGAATGTCCGTAAATCCTGTTTTAGTGAAACCAACGAATCCTCATGAACTCCACGTCCCGTGGTAAAACCACCCCAAGGAAAATAGATTTCCCGAACTGAATCCGTATGGTTTAAAATACTTTTCCGAAGTCCGGGATGATTTTGCCATCCGACCGAAAACTTCATCTTATTTATCTCCATCCAGCGAAAGTTTCCATTCCGGACGCTTTCTGAAAGGTGTCTTGAAGTGTTTCTTCAAAACGCCCTTCTCTTCCAAATGAATGTAACACTCTGTATCACAAGCCTTGCCGCAAATACTTGACCAATAACTGTGCTTAATCGGCGGATAATAGATAATTTGTTCAATTACCTCTTTTGCTCGTTCTGCTGATAACTTTGCTTCACCGCAGATGATTGCCAAGCGTTCCGGGTCATCCGCGAAAGCCTCCGGAGGCATGAATGGATTTCTCTTCATATTCGCACCAATGTAATAAGCAGAGCATTGCCAAGGGTCGCGACTGCCATCAGCTTTCAAAGCCTTACCCGGACAAGCGTTAATACACTTTTGGCAATTATCGCACAAGTGCGGAACGACTTTGGGGTCGGCTTCAATTTCAGCATCAGTCAGAATGAAAACATATCTTTGAAATGGTCCAAACTCATCGGTCAAAATTGATCCAGACAGTCCCTTTTCTCCCAAGTTGCAATCTTCAGCACACATTTCAAAATTGAGTTGATTTTCCGCAACTTTATTGCGATAAATTTCACGGTAATCAACCTCGAAATTAGTACTGTTACTCTCCTGCATGATGGTTTGATTTCTGCGTTGAGGGAGAGCTTCAAATCCCGCATCTTCAAGGACGCTGCAAACTTTTAACATGGCAATCGGCATGACATTTTCTTCCAAAACCTCAACTGCATTGGTGGTATATTGATAGTAAGTTGAACCCTCTTCAATACCGCGTCTTGCTCCACGAAGCTGGCGAAAAGCTCCGCAGATAATAGTTTTAGCTTCGGGCATAATTTTTTTAATAGCCTCATCTCGGCAATCTGCAACTCGTCCAAAACGGACAATATCTGCACCATACTCAATAAATTTATCAATAATTTGTTGTTTCAAAGTCATCATAATAAATTTTTCTCCTTTAAGTGATTGTAGCAAGCAATGTCGCACAATTTACCACAAAGACATGGAGCATAACCAGTTGCTTTTGATGGCAGGAAGTCTAAATCCTTGTAAATCGACCGTGCTTTTTCGCTATCAAACTGATATTCTCCGTTGATAATTGCCTCTCTATCTGGATGATTTTTCAAGAACTCATCAGTCATAAATGGGTTTGACTTGTGAGCACCGCGATAATAGACTGCACATTGCCAAGAGTTAAGTTCACCATTAGTAATTGCATTACCAATACAAGCTTTTTCGCATTCTTTGCAGTTGTCGCAAAGAGATTTTTCAAAAGGTTTATCTGTTGCCAAAGGTGCATTGGTTACAATAAAGACAAATCGTACAAAAGGCCCGAATTTCGGTACTAAAACATTGCCCTTGCAACTTACGCTTCCAAGTCCGCAAATTCTTGCTGAATCAGCAAAATCCATAATGATTTCAGGTACAACTTTATTTGGTGCAACCGGTTCTGCTAAAGCGAGTTCATAAGTATCTATCAACTCCGGATTAGTAGTTTTATCTCCCTTTATACGCAAGTTTGAAACATTCCTTTGCACACAGGCATCGTAACCATAATTCTCAATTAATGCAGCCATTTTTAAGAGAAAAATTTCTGACATTTCTTCATCAATCAATTTCACCCCAAGTTGGGTGTAATTGAAGTATTGGCGTTTTTCTTCCATAGCCTTGTAGAGTGCTCTCGGTACACGGAAACCGCACCCAATGACACATGTTGCATCGGGAAGAATATTTTTAGGATCACGCTGTGCCATAGTATCTTTGTAATAACTTATATCACCGATACCGACAATATCTGCACCATACTCAATTGCTTTTTTCTTTATAAGTTCAGCATTTAACATATCTATTTAACTCCTAACGATCCATAACCCACGGTTTTTTCTCTGTACGAAGCGGTCGTTTAAAGCGTTTTTCCATGCATCCGCCTTTTTTCTCCAACATGCTTACGCACGCTCTGATACAACCGCCGCACTTTGCCATATTGTAACCGACCCAAGAGGGGAAGTATTTCTCCAAAGCACCGTAAACTTTCATGATTTCAGTTTCATTTGCCTCGCATTTACCCTCTAAAAGGTCTAAGTCGCCATTTTCATTTTTATCCCAAACTTCTTTCGGCACAAATGGATTGAACTTTCTGCCGCCATGAGTGTAGAAAGCATAACATTTCCACTCATCAAGTTTACCCCATTCGCATTTTTTACCACCGACATTTACGACGATGCTTTCAGTTTTACTCAAGCAACCACCGGGGCATTGATTTACGCAAGCCATACAGCGACGGCACAAAGGTTCTCCGTCATACATCGGATCCGGTTCAAGTTCAGCATCAGTAAAGATAAATGCCAAGCGCTGTAATGGACCAAATTCCGGAGTCAAAAACATCTTGCTCCATCCCATTTCACCAAGACCGCAAACAACTCCTGCTAAACGGAAGTGGAACTGCAAGTCGGGAGCAACGGAATTTTCACGAACCGGACGGGTAAATTGCACAGAACGATGGTGTGCCGCCTTGTTTTTTGCCTGCTCATTGACTTCAATTTGTTCTTCGGGAGAGAGGGTGTTTCCGGGACTTCCGTCCATATCTGAAACCGAACCGCGAGCTCCAGTATTTCGATAAACTGCCGCCTCATAGCCATGGTCTTCTAATAATTTACCGACTTGAAACAATACAGCCGGGGCAAAAATTTCATTAATTCCACCATAAGCCATTGATGGATATTGATAAAATTGAGTTCCTTGTTCAATTCCTTGCTGAACTCCGCGAGGAATACGGAAGACCAAACCGATTACGCTTTTGGCTTCGGGGAAAATATAGCGAGGGTCCATATCCGGCGGTGCGCCTTCAAATCTGGACATATCCCCGATCCCGCACAAGTCAGCACCTGCTTGTATGGCAAGGTCTTTTACCATTTTGCTTGTCAACATTTTTTTTCCTTTGTTTTATATGTTATTTTACTAAAAAATAGAATAAAATTTCCAAACTGACAACTGCATTATCAACATTTATTCATCACAATTTGACAAGGAAGATTCCTGCAACCACTGCGGCAAACGCTCCCCATTGTGCCAGCGTGAGTTTTTCGCGGAAACGAATTACAGTAAATCCTGTAAAAAGCAGAATCGTCATACTGCTCCCAACGGCAAACACAATACCGGATTGTCCGATTTTACCAAGAATACGCAACGCAGGAAGCAGCACACAATAGGCACAACTTGCAAAAATCCCCCAAAAAATTCCGTATTTTACGGCAGGTTTTATGCCGGATTTTTCCTGCTTGTACCGGCACAGCAGAAGAATCAGAAAGAAAAAGGCATTTGATGCCTGAATCACACAGGATCCGGTCAATGGATTCAGTGCTTCTGCAGACGACAGTTGAGTCGGGGTAATCAGTAATATCTGACTGATTCCACAAAGCATCATGGCTCCGATGGAGATAAATACCCGTTTCAATTCCAATTCCGAGCTGTTTTTTTGCTGTTTGCACATGGAGAGAAACACAACCGCAGTCACAATCAGCACGATCCCGCTGGCGGAACGCCAATTCAACTGCTGCGACCAGAAGAAGATACTCCACACAAAAGAGAGTAGAAATGACAGTTGCGGTATTGCATAAGCCAATGCTCTGCCACCTTTTTTGAGGTTCCACATGGTGATTCCCTGTCCGATGCCGTTGAAGATGGCACATACAGCAAAACAGCCGACAGCGAACCGTTTTTCCGGCAGGATCAATTCTTTCAGGAGCGGCAATCCACCCCAAAGCAGCAAAAGCAGCGTTGCCAGAAAAGAGCCGATGCAGTAAAAGGCAAAAATACTGCAGTTTTTGCTCTTTGCTTCACTGAGAATGATGGCTACAAAGGTCCAGCAAATCCCCAGAGCCAGAAGCAGAAGATAACCTATACTCATATACGTTCCATTCCTTTCATCATTTACAACGGAAATTCCCATTCTCCATGGGGTAGTATTTGCGTTCCGGAGGCAGAATGAATTTCTGTGGTCATCCCTTCCGGGATTTCCAGTGTTCCGACAGAAACATTGCCGTTTTGCCGGAATCCGGCTTTCAAAATTCCCATCGGAACCGGAACGGAAACAGAGGCAGAAGAAATTCCCGCATCCGTTACGGGAGAAAACCTGATTTTGCGCCATCCGGGTTCCAATTGAACTACTCCGCAAAGCAGCTCCGGGATGTGCGTTACAGGGTGAGCACTCCAGGCGTGGGAATAACTCCAGCCGGTGTAACTGCCCCGGTCGAAAACTTCCCAAACCGTACCGCTGTGGATCATGTGCTGCCACTTGCGGACAATGTATGCCAATGCCTCCTTGCGCAAGTTGCAGGAGTCTGCAATATCCAACAGATAGGTAGACCAGAAAGGACCCGGTTGCGCTCCCTCATTAAGCGTTCCTTCAAGGCAGGGTTTTATCCGTTTCTGTATCATATTTTCCCGGGCTTCCGAAACAAGATTGAGCATGAGAGCCAACACCTGATCGTGAACAGACGGAGTTCCGGTTTGTTCGCCTTTTTCATTCAAAACGGGCATCATCAAGCCAGATTCTGCATTGAAATATTTTTCTTTGAGCAGTTCTTTTTCCCATGCGATCTTGCGGAGAGTTTCTGAATTATCGATACCGCAAAATTCTTGCAATTTTGCATACAATTCAAGCACATGGCAATGCCAGAGATTGAGAAATGCCGGATAAGGTCTTTTCGGTAAATCACCCCAATCTTCAAAGAGCCAGAAACGTTCATCATAAGCGATGACGCCGAAGTCGGAACGATATTTTTCAAAGTAGGCAAATATTTTTTCAGCCTGCGGCAAATACGGTAAAACAGTTCCGGGGTCGCCTGTCTGAAAATAAAGATCGTAAAGTGTTGCGATCCATGTCAAAGTAAAGTCAGGCAGAATATTTCCGGCATCGGTGGTCGGGGCATTAGTGAAGATAAGACCGTCAGGCGCACCTTTCTGCCCGGCAATCAACTTGATACCGTTTTTCAGCAAACGGTCATCCCCGCTGAGCCACAGAGTATTTTTCGACTGAATCCGTGCATCGCCCCACCATTGGGATTGTTCCCGCCACGGTGTATCAACAAAAACATCCATACTGCAAACCTGCTGTGTATGGCGGCAAATGTGGTAAATATCGTTGAGCAAAGGATTTGATGAAGTGAAATCTCCGGTGATCTCCAATGGATAGAGAGCTGTTCTCCATGACAGACGCACTTTGAACGGATTGCGGTTTTCACGCACGACAAGCGTTACATGGCGCACTCCCATAATTTGGAAAAATTCGTGGTGAACGGATGATCCATTCAAATGCAGACGGGCAGCAGGAGCAAGCAGACTGCCAATTCCGGGTTCAGGGAGAAGTTCAGCTTTACCATCCGGCAGATAGTGATAATAGTGCAGTTCAATCACATCACCTGCCGAACCGTTTTCCACTTCAAGAATGGGAGTTCCGGTCAGCCAGTCTTCGCCGAGATCAAAGGTCACAGCGTAAAGTTTTCCAACGCCTGCGGCAGGAATCTCTCCGCAGAGAAACTCTCCTTCTTTATGAAAGCAAGGAGACTTCTGCCATTCGATTGACGGCAATTCATTTTCTGCAAATTCCCAAGCAATATTTCCGCCCTGTTTTCTGCCTGTGACAGCTTTGCCGAAACCGGCAAGAACTGCGGCGGCGGGAGCATAACAGTGCTCGTCAAACATGGGGATTGTACGAGGGGTAACATCAAGCCACGGCAAAGCGGAAAAAGGAGTTTCATCCATACGCACCCATTTTTCCTGTTCCGGCAAAGTAAACTCTTCTTCGGTGATCCATCTGCGGTCATCCTGCTGAAGATCAATATCTTCCTGAAAATTCATCTGAATACTCAACCGTCCGGTAAAGGTTGCGTAATTGTGCAGACGGAACATCTGCCACGTTTCCCGGTTGGAATAGAATTCTGTACCGTTTTCCCACTTTGCGGCACAGATGAAACTTGCCCGGTCTTTATGGTTGTAGGAAAAGGTACTTATTCCGGGATTATATGCCTCTACTGCGATAAAATTTTTACCTTTTTTCAAGAATGAAAGGATATCTACTGTATCGTACGGCCAAGCATCCTGATAGCCTCTGGCAGGACCGCGGCAAACGTATCTGCCATTGACATAGAGCCGGTACGATTGATCCGCCGTTAGGTGCAGCGGAGCCGTCTGCGGCAAATCGTTTAATTTAAAATCATACCGGAACCCGGCGTAACAATTTTGCAGCTGGGAAATTCTCTGTTTTTTATGGCACAAAACGGAGAATTTGGCTCTATTGTGCCGTGTGTTTCTGTAACTCTCTACTCTCTAAATTCTTACATAAAAACCAATACATAAAGGTCGCCGACCTTTAAAACACAGAGAATTTCCGGAGATTTCTATTCAAACACACGCTTTTTAGAGGGGAGACCATTCTCTGTCCGGGGAATCGTAAAGGAAGAAACTTGCTGTAAACCATTGCGGTACAGCCACAAATCACTATAAAAACAAAGAGTTCAATCATACTTGACTGAACTCTTGAGAATTTGTAAATGGTGGGCGATGAGGGACTCGAACCCCCGACATTTTGCGTGTAAAGCAAACGCTCTAACCAACTGAGCTAATCGCCCCTGTTATGATGATAAATCTTAATATAATGCTTTTCAGAAAGATTGCAAATATTGTTGCACTATTTTTAGCAAAAAACACCTTCATTGACTGATGGCACGAACAATATAACGGGATCCATCGCAAAAAACAAAAAAAGGTTCCGAAATAAAATGGCTTCGGCCGCCTGAAGCAGGCTTAATGGTAAAATAATTTTATTTGAAATCTGGCGCACATTAAGAAAAAATGCCGGAAATAAAAAGTGGTTTGCAAAAGCTGATGTGCTGCAGCACCCTCAAGCACATATATTACGATATTGGAATGTTTATTGAATGCGGCCTTAAAAAGCGCTTGGGAATGGGGCACAGATTTTTTACTTTTTTGATTTGTTTGAATACCGCTATTGGATTTATTAAAGTATTATTTCAAAAAATATGTCAGCTTTTTTGAAAAAAAACTTTTTTGCATTGGAATTTTTTTTTTGCAAGGTTATATTAGCTTGTATTGCCAAATAAGCTTGAGATAACATGGAGGATTGCTAACTATGGATGCAGTGATTGTCCGGCAGGAGCCAGTCAAACAATTTGCTGTTGCTGAAAACGTCATATTTGTGGAATTTGAACGGGCGGCGTTTGCCCGCTTGGAATATGAAATCTCTGTCGAAAAGGATTGCGAAGTCGAACTGGCAGTCGGAGAGGCTTTGACCGCCGATGGCCGTCTGGATCGTGAACCCGGCGGTTACCGGATCTTCCGCACCGAAACTCTGCAGCTCAAAGCCGGAGTCAACCGGGGGTTCATGCAGTTTAAAAAGCATCGATCGCCGTATCAGGATTCCTATCAGCGCAGCAAAGTTATCACGCCCGAAAATATCGGCGGCGAAATCGAGCCTTTCCGCTGTGTTGAAGTTTCCGGCCAGGTCAAAGCGATCAAGCTTGTGCGCCATGCCGTATTCGGTGAATTTGATGATCAGGCGGCCGATTTTGTTTCCAGCGATGATAAACTCAATAAACTGTGGGATTTTTGCAAATACACCATCAAGGCTACCAGTTTGTTCAATATCTATGTCGATGGCGAACGGGAGCGGCAGGCCTTTGAAGGCGATGCCTACATCAATGCGCTGGGAGCTTACTGCTCGGGCGGCAGTTTGAAGATCGCCCGCCGTACTTTGGAATTCATGATCGAGTTTTATCCGATCCCGTGCGTGGAATACCGGTTGATCACCCCCAGTCTGGTGCGGGATTATTTCCTCTACAGCGGCGATATGGAAATCTACAAGTACTGGCGTGATGAAATGCCCGCCAAGCTGGTACCGTTTTTCCGGGATGCTGACGGATTGTTCCGCTATGATAAATACAACTACGGCATTTTTGAAAAAGACCACTCCTGCTATGAATGGCATTATCAGTATAAACGGCTTTTTCCGGACAATTCGCAGCTGCTGGTGGATTGGCCGCCCTGGGATCGGGATAACTATGAATACAATGAAATGAGCTTCTTCCCCCACAACTTTCTCTACGAAGCTCTGAACGCTATGCACATGCTGGAACCCACCGCCGGTTATGATAAACAAGCTGCCCAGCTGCGGAAAGATATTTACAAATATTTCTACAAAGACGGCCTGTTTGTGGATTCGTTCGGCAGCAGCCACACTGCTGTCCACACGGCGGCCACAGCAATGGCTTTTGATCTGGTCGATCCGGCCGATGCAGCTCGCCATGTGGCGTTGTGCAAAGAACATGATTTGGCCTGCAGTGTTTATATGGCGCAGTTCCTGCTGGATGGTTTGTTCAAATATGGCGGAGCGCAGTACGCTATTGATTTGATGCGCCGCGATAACAACCGCTCCTGGCTGGGGATGCTCAAGCAGGGGGCAACTATCACCATGGAAGCGTGGAACAACGAAACCAAGCCCAATCAGGATTGGAATCACGCCTGGGGTTCTGCGCCGGGCAACGTTATTCCCCGCCGTCTGGCCGGGATCCGGCCGACTTCGTTCGGCTTCAAAACGTTTGATGTTGATCCGCAGCCCGGCGATGTGGAATCGTTCAAAATCAAGCAGCCCACACCGCAGGGGCCGGTGGTTATGGAATATGACAGAAAACATATCAAACTTCAGGTGCCTGAGGGCAGCCAGGGGTATTGTCAGGGGCGTTGCTATGATGCCGGTTGTCACGAAATAGACATTATATGAGAGCAGGGAGAATTTCACGATGAATAAAAATTTCCGTCCCAAACCGTTTTATTTTATCAATACAGCAGATCCGGCCGCGTTGACTCCGGAAGCCTGCCGGGAATCCATGGAACGGCTGGCCGCTCAGGGATTCGGCGGTTGTGTATTGTTTAATAAACCGCCGGTCGGGTTCACTCCGGAACTCTTTTTGAGCGACCGCTGGTTTGATGCCATCGAAAATTTTGTTGTTGCCGGCCGGGAACTGGGCCTGGAAATGTGGCTCAACGATGGTTTCAACTATCCTCCGGGCGATGCCGCCGGCCGGATCGAAGAAGCCAATCCGACCCTCAGACAAAAACGCTTGGAACTGCAGGACGACAATCAGGTCAAGGTTTTGGATGTGCCTTGGGGGTTCCCGGCTTTTGAGCTGCCGGAAAGTTCGGAGCTCTTTATCAAATTTACCTACGAAACCATGCTGCCGCGTCTGGGCAAATACTTTGGCAACGGTCTGTACGGGATCTTTTCGGACTGCGACAATCGCCGCTATATGCCGCATTCTCACAAAGATCTCAACAGCAAGCCCTACTTCCCGTGGTCAGATAATTTTGCGGAAGTTTTCACCGCCCGCTATGGCTATGATATCGTGCCGGAACTGCCCGGCGTGCTGAGCGGCACTGCTCCGGAAAAGGCCCGGGATTATTGGGAAACCGCCGGATCGCTTTACATTCAGTGGTTTGCCAACAATCACAAATGGTGCAGCGAACACAATCTTAAATACACCTTCCACTCTTCCGATACCGGCCCTCTGGGTTTTGCCAAGTGCCCCCGGACTTCGTTGTACAGCGAAGGCGATCCGCTGGAACTTTTGAGCAAGGCAGATTTCCCCGGCACCGACCACGAACTGGCGATGCTTGACGGCGGAACCCACTTCGACAGCCGTTATAAAGTGCCGGTCAAGGTGTGGGGAACGACCGGCCGGGCGCTCAATGATGATTTCAACAATACTTTTTACGATGTGCGGGCCAAATACACGCAAAGTTCGGCTTTTATGCTCAAAAAGTCCCGCTGTATGTGCGAAATGTTTGCCGCCACCAACTACGGTACCGACTATCAGGAATTGCGCCGCATTGGCATGTATCAGATAATGCAGGGGATCAATTTCATTGTTCCGCACGCCGTGCATCACCGCTTTTACGGGCAGATAAAATACTTTGCACCGCCGGAATTTATGTATTCGGCCATGCGCAATGGCGTGCGTGAATTCAATGATCAGCTCGCCGAAGCCTGCGCCATAGCTTCGCAAGGCAAATATATGGCCGAAGTCGCTATTATCGAACCGACTGACGAGGTATGGAAAGGCAATGATCAGGCGGGCGAAAACCTCTTCAAATTGTGCGATATACTTAAAAATTACGCCTGCGGATATGTGGTTGTCACCCGGGAATATGCCCGCAAGTACCGCAATGATTTTGCGGTGGTCATCGATCCGGCCGCCTGGGATGGCAAGTTGGATCTGGCCAATATTCCCGGCAATGAAATCACTTTCGACGGCGGCAAGATCGCTTTTATGCGCCGCAAGTTGGACGATGGATCAGTGCTGCTGCTGGCCGCCAACATCTGGAGCGATGAAGAGTTGACCGGCACCCTCAAATTTGCCGGTCAGAGTTACAGTGTGGCTCTGATGCCGGGCGAATATGCGGTTTTCGGCAAAAACATCCTCCGTTACCGCTCGCCGGAAAACCGTCCGGTGGTGTTGGCTCTGCCGGAAAAAGCCCGGACAACTTACAGTGATTGTCAGCGTATTCCGCTGGAAGCTCCTAAAGATCAAGCTGCTGCCGGCGTAGTATTTAATTGGCGGAACGATGGCGAAGTTGCGCCGTTGGCTCTGGAAGTCGCGGCCGATTATTGCGGAAAGATCATCTTGGATGGAAACGAAATATCCGGTGGTATTGCCGCCTGGCATTGGCACGAAAGCGTCCGGCGCATCGAATTGCCCGCTGGCGCATCAGCTGCCGGAAAACACACGCTGGTGCTGGATGGTGAATTTGATTTGAACAATATACCTTATATGCTGGGCGATGTGGATGTAAAATGCCTGCTCAGAGATCCAGCTCCCGGTACAGTTGTGCGGCGTATCTACAATTTGACCGTGGCTATGCCCAAGGAGTTTGAGCTGGTATTAAGTCCGCGCAGTGGTGAGCTGAAAACCGCCATTGCCACCGGTGATCAGGGAGCATTGTTCTATGACGGAGCAATAACTTTCCACTGGGAGTTTGAGCTGAACGAAAAAGCTTCTGTCATTGATTTGAGCGGAACTTCCGGAGTTTGCGATGTCAAGCTTGACGGGGTCAAGCAGGGGCGTATCATCAATGCACCCTACACGCTGCCGGCCGTGATCGAGCCCGGCAAACACACGCTGGATGTAACGCTTTACGGCTCCGAAGGAGCTTTGCTGGAAGGCGGAAACTGCCGGGTGGTACTGGGCAATATAACGCTGAAAAAGTAATAAATAGCGTCGGCTGCATACAGCTGAATTTCTGAACAACTAAATACATCAGAGTCAGCTGTGTGCAGCAAAAATTTTTTACTAAAACAGCAATTAAGGTGTTATCTGCGTCATTAAACGGGGAAAAACGGTGATTTTTGAATCAATAAAGAGGTTTTAAACTGGCAAAATACCATTTATGGTATATATTTATATAAATATAAAGCGGAGAGCTGGCTGAGCGGTCGAAGGCGACGGTCTCGAAAATCGTTATACTCCTCGTGGGTATCGAGGGTTCGAATCCCTCGCTCTCCGCCATTTTTTTGCAAAAAAAATGGCGAACGAAGACGCAAGTCTTCTCTTAACTGTGCGAAGCACAACTTCACTCAAAAGGCGCAGCCTTTTCTTCACATCTTCACAAAAAACGAGAAGCCTTGCTTGTGAAGACGCTCCATTTCATTCCGCTTGTGAAGAGGTCAGCTTGCGCTGCCCGTGAAGTTGCCGCCTGTCGGCGGGTGGATGTGTTTCTTTTTACTGCGCTTCGCTTAAACGGCGGCAAGCCGCCTTGATTTTTTGTTTTGCTGTGATATATTAACTTCCGAAAGGAGATAATCTTATGGCTGAAAGCAGACTGCGTACACTTTCCATTGACTTTGCCGTGCAGATACTCAATCTGGTGAAATTCCTGAAAAGTCAGCACGAAACGATCGTTTCCAATCAAATCGGCAGAGCCGGAACCAGTATCGGAGCCAATATTCACGAAGCGCAATATGCTCACGGCAAACCGGATTTCATCGCCAAACTGCAAATCGCTCTTAAAGAAGCCAACGAAACAAGTTATTGGCTGGAACTTCTCTTGAAAACCAATTATATTGATGAAGAAAGATATCAGGAATTAAACAACAGTTGCACTCAAATCCGAGTAATGCTGATAAAATCCATCAATACCGCAAAGCAAGAAGGATAACAATGAAAGTCAATAAGAAAAATTTGATAATTCATAGTATTATACTGCTGTCGATGATCGT